>CAZNHI010000020.1:0-14389 GCA_964572535.1 uncultured Dehalococcoidia bacterium | reverse complement strand
GGCGTGGCGGTAGCGCGGCTGGTCGCCCTGCCCGCCCGTAATCGCAATCACCGGCGAGCACGCCATGAAGGGGTCGCGCAGGCCCGCCGCCAGGTTCGTCGTGCCGATGTCCTGACACAGCGCGATGCCGGGCTTGTGTGACGTGCGAGCGTAGCCGTCGGCCATGTAGGCTGCAGCCTTCTCTCCGTGCGTAATCACCGTCTTGATACCAGCCTGCTTCATCTGCGCTATCGCACCGCCCAGCACGGACGGGACGTAGAAGATGTGCGTCACGCCGTAAGCCTTGAAGGCTTCGACCAGGAATTGGCTGCCGGTCATCCGTGGCATGTCGAGCCTCCTCTGGCTACATCCTCAGCAGGCGCTTGGCGTTACCGCTGAGGATCTTCTCCTTGTCATCTGGTGAGACCTGCAAGTCTTGCATCCACTCCGTGCCCGGCGGGTTCATCACGTACGGGTAGTCCACGGAGTACAAGATGCGGTCGATTCCCATCTCGAGCATGCTGCAGACCAGCGCCGGCGTGGAGAAGTTGCCGCTGGTCGTGATGTAGAAATGCGTAGCGAAGATCTCCCGGAAGGGGATCGGCTTGTTGCCCGGACGCTCCAGCGCCATGTTGATCCGCCAGAGCAGGAATGGCAGGCCTTCGCCCAGGTGCCCGAGAATGATCTTGAGGTTCGGATACTTCTCGAAGGCGCCGCTCAGCACCATGCGTATCCCGGATGTCGCCGTTTCTACTGTGAAGCCCCACGCCGCCGTGAGGATGCCCGGGTAGTCCTGCAGATAGTCCTTGTAGTACGCATCCACAACAGCCCGATGCGGCACCGCCGGGTGCAGGTAGATCGGCACGTCCAGCGCCTCCGCGCGTTCGAGGATCGGCCAGAAGCGCTTGTCGTCGAAGAAGACGCCGTTCGTCAGGCCGTGCACCATCGCGCCCTTGAAGCCGTCGCGGGTCACGCTGCGCTCCAACTCGTCCGCCGCCGCCTTCGGTTCCGCCGTCGGTAGCGCCGCGAAGCCCGCGAAGCGGTCCGGGTGCTTCTGGACCGCCTCGTACAGCCGGTCGTTGGCGCCGCGCGCCAGGCTTATCGCCTGCTCGCCCTCCAGGCGCTGCGTCGAGGGCGCACCGTGCGACAGCACCTGCACGTCGATGCCCGCCTCGTCCATCTCACGCAGGCGCAGCTCGCCCAGGTCGTCCAGACGCTTGCGTATCTCCGACCCTCTGTCCTCACCACCGAAGGTCGCCGCCACCTCGGCGTCGTAGTAGTGCTCCTCCAGGGCGATGACCTGCTTGCCAGCGATGCTCATTGCGCCTGCTCCTTACCCCCACTCTTGACATCGTTGGCGTAGTGCCAGTCGCCGCGCGTCAGCCAGGCGTCCGGGTGGTTGGCGTGGATGTCGAACTCGCGGCCGTACAGGCCGTCCGCCAGGTGCCGCTCGCACAGCCCGATGATGATGCGCGTGCTGCGCCAGCGGTCGCCGATCTCCAGACGAAAGCCTTCGCCCGCTGGCACGGCGTTACCGCAGACGCTGCACTTGTGCTCGATCCCCGGCTTCGAGCCGAGGCGGATGCTGACCTCGTGGCGCTGCTCCAGGATAGTGTCCTCCAGGAACCACAACGCGGCCTCGCGCACGCCAAAGTCCTGCTTGACCATCAGCCGCATATCCAGCTCGTCGGCGGCCTTGCGCGCCTCCTGTGCCATCTCAGGCTTGTACGGGCTCCAGCCCTCCGTGGGGTCCTTCTTGCACTTCGGGCACTGCACCCCCGAACGAGGCAGCCTCAGCCGCTCATCGGTTATTTTGGCCTTGCAGTGCACGCACCTGATGAATTGCGGCGCCATGTGTCCTCCCCGGACGGTCCTTTAGCCCATCTTCCCCAGCTCGGCGGCGCAGTCTGTGTGCACCTTCAGCACCTTTGGCAGGTCCGCCGGGTCTATGCGTCCGTAACCGCAGACGCCGCCGATACCGAACTCGCGCAGATGACGCCGCGCACCCTGCAGGCGCCGCCGAAACGGCTCGATGCTCGTCTCGTCCTCATGCACGACTCCCAGGTACACCTTCGTGTCGCCGATTTTGAGGCCGTCCAGCGGCGCGAAAAACGCCTCGTCCGGGTCCTTCACCACGGGCATGTGCACGTAGTCCACGCGCCGCTTCGTGCGCTCCACCGCCTCGTTCGACAGCTGCACGCACAGCTCCAGGTCCTTCATGTCGGTCATGGGCCAGCCGCCCCAGGTGCCGTAGCACCAGTGGTAGCCCAACAGCGTCTCCTCCGGGATGGGCTGCCACAGCTCGTCCAGGAACGCGGTGTGACGCGCCCACTTCTCCGCCACGGTCGATTTCGGCCAAAAGGCAAAGTAGTTCGCTTCGCCCATCGCCAGGTCCACGCACTCCCAGGCCAGGTCGTACTGGATCACGAGGTCGTTGGCCGGAATCACTTCGAGGATGCGCTTGATCTCGTTGTTCAGCCCAGCCTGGTAGGCGCGATGCAGCACCGGCCACTCGCTCGTGTTGACGAAGAAGGCGTTGATCGCGCTATTCGGCGCCGGCAGGCAGACCTGGAAGCGCGTCCCTGCCTCAATAGCGCCCTCGCTGCGCAGTCGTTTGAACGTGTCGTAAGACTCGATCGCGAAGTCGGCGTAGAGCAAGTTGTCGAAGTGCAGGTCGACGCCAGGCTTGATCTTGAACGTCCAGAACCCTTCCGACTCCTGAATGTGCTCCCCTTCTTCGAGGTCTGGTTGTTTCAGCTCCCCGCTGGCCGGCGCGCTCACAACATCGAGCTGCGGATGCTTGGAGAAGACAAACTCCGGCAGCATGCCCACCCAGTTCTTGCGCGGCCCCACCTCGCCGTCCGGCATGCAGCCAAGGTGGCCCTTCAGCCCCTTAGCGGTCTCGCGGAAGACGGTGTTCGCGTCGTCAAACGGCATGCTCCCCACGAGCAGCACGTCGCCCCGCATTCGCGTTGCTGCGTTCATCAGCGTCACCTCCGGACAAAACGAGCTTACGGGGACAGTGCCGCGATCTTGCGGCGGCCTGCCTAGGCTGTCAACGCGCCAGCGAACCTCTCAGTAACCGCGGGTGCGGTCGACGACGTTCAGCAGCTCCTGGCCGCTGAGGTAGCGCTTGAGGTTGTCGATGAACAGGTCCATGAAGCCCGTGTCGCTGCTGGCGCCCGCCGCGGAGATATGCGGCGTCAGCACAACGTTCGGCAGCGAGAACAGCTCAGGTCGCGGCAGCTTGCCGTCCAACTCGCCGTCATACACGTCGATCACGGCGCCGCGCAGCTTGCCGGCTCCCAGAGCTTCGATCATCGCGTCCTCGTCGATTACTTCGCCGCGGCTGACGTTGATTAGCACCGCAGTCGGTTTCATCGCCGCGAATATCTCGGCGTCGATCAGCTTCAGCGTCTCCTGCGTCAGCTGCGGGCACACCGCGATGAAGTCGCTCTCAGCGGCGAGCTGCTTGAGGCCGGAGGGCGGTAGCAGCAGGTCGGCGTTGTCGACGCCGCGCTGCGACTCCGTCACAGAGCGCTTCGTGGCGATTACGCGCATACCCAGCGCCTTCGAGAGCCGCGCCACCTCGCTGCCGATGCCGCCGAGGCCTATCACGCCCATGGTTGCGCCCTCGATGCGGATTGGCTGGTAATGCGAGCGGTCCAGGCGTCCGTTGGGCTTGTCCGTGTAGGCGTCGTGCAGGCCTCGCGCGAAGTCCAGAGCCCCGGCAATCGCGTACTCAGCCATCGCGGTAGGGCGCACGTGGCCGCGGCCGCTGGTCAGCACCACGTCCGCCGCCGCCCAGACGTCGGAGGCCCAGAGGTTGGAGACGCCGGCTTGCGTGTGGTGCAGCCAGCGCATTTTCGGCGCCTGCGTCACGACCTCGCGCAGCACCGGGATCGAGAGGCAGAGCACGTCGGCCTGTACCAGCAATGCATCCAGCTCGCGGCGCTTCGCCGCCGTAGCGTCCTTGTCTCCCTGGCGCAGCGACTGGTTGAACGCGTCGAACACGTCGTTGCCGTCGATCAGCCTGATCGACGGCAACAGGGCGCGGACGGGCGTGAGATCGCGACCCATGAGCGGCGCGCAGACGACTACGGTGATTGGTTCTGCCATGTGACTCTCAGCTTCTAGGAACTAAACCGGCGCAATGGCGCCCCGAACATCCTCACCCGCCCGGTCACTAGCCGCAAGCGCTACTCGCCCCTGCCCGCCGCCGTCTTCTGCGCCTGCGATAGCTCAGGCATCGGGTACTCGTCGGCGTTGTACACATAGCCGGCCAGACTGAAATCGAAACGCGGTGGCGCAAACACGTCCGCCAGACAATTCCACTCCTGGGTGCCCTGGCTGGTATGGATCACGCGCACCGGCATGATCGTCAGGCCCGGGGGCGTGATCTCCAGGCGCTGGTCGGCACGCCAGGCGGTGGAGTCCGGCTCCCACGGGTAGCGCAGGTGGTGCACATACGCCCCCCACAACTCCAGCGACCCCTGCTCGAAGTCGTCGTGGCTGTGCGGAGTAAAGCGTTTCAGGTCGCGCGCCTCGCCGCCGGGGTGTCCCTGCCAGTTCAGCATGATGTTGCGGCTGCGGAAGATCCTGCGCGCCCCTTGCGGCATCGCTGCGTACTCGTAGACGCGCAGTTTGTAGCCAGCGACCGGCATCGGCCACAGCCCGAACGGCGCCACGTTGTCCCGCGGTATCTCGTAGGAGTCGCTGTTGGCGCACTTCGCGATCAGCTCCGGTGTCGGCGGCGCGAAGACGCGAAACAGCACGCCACCACCACGCGACCGGATCGTGCTGTCGCCCGGCGGCACGATGACCACGGCATCCGACGCCGCGCTGGCCCGCCCGGCCCCGGCCTCGAACTCAAACGACCCCTCAACCAGCCCGGCCATGCACTCGTTCTCGCCACCGCTGACAGCCAGCGAGCCACCCGCCTCCAGCGTTGAGTAGCAGACCACGAAGCTCTGGGCGCGGGCGTACCAGCTGCGTGCACCGTCACCAACCTCCGGCGCGACGCCCTGAAAACGCACTGTCTCGGCTGCGTAAGTAGGCATATCGTCCTCCTAGACCGCGCCGAGCAGCAGGCGCCGGTGCAGCGCGCTGACGATCTCGTCTACCGCCGCCGAGGCCCAGATGCGGAAGAACTCCGACCCCTGCAGCGCCGGGAACTCACGCCCGAAGCGCGCCTGCGCCTCCTCCGGCGACTCCCCTGCCTTCGCTGCCCGCAGCCTCTCTGTGATGCGGTCCTTCTCGTAGATCGCCGGGTACTCGGTGTAGTGGTACAGGTACTCGAGGTCGCGTGTGTAGAACACGGCAACCGGTATCGATTGCCAGGTCGTGCCGTTCTTGTGGTTAAGGAACTCGGCCATGATGTCGGCGTTGCTGTCTGGTGCGTCGACCAGCGAAGGCTCATGGGCGTCGGAGAAGCGCTGACCGTCGCGGCGGAAGATGCGCAGCTCCATGCCCATCTCGGCCGCGATGCGCGCGAAGGCCGGCACATCGCGCCGGCAGTCGGACGACCAGTCCTCGGAGAGCACCAGCATCTTGGCCGGGCCGCCGGGCTGCGCCACCAGCCACTTCAGCGCCGCCGACTGAGCTTCGGTCAATCGCGACTTCTCGAACGATTCCCTGAAGAAGGCGCTGAAGTCACGCCGCGCTGCCCCGCCGGAGCCCTCACGCGCCAGGTTCTCCGCACTCCCGATGTACGCCACGTACTCGTCGAACGTCATGCCGGACGCGAAGCGCTCCGGCGTCACCACGCTGGCCATCGACTACCCCTCCTCAACCGGGACACCTTACGGCGTCACGCCCGCTCGCCGATAGGCCTCGAACGTCAACTCGACGGCTCGGGCGCAGTCGTCCGGTCCGTTCGGCGGCGGTTCGCCGCGCTCCAGCCGTCCCAGGCAGTCGACGATCACGCCCTCCCAGCCCGCAGCGTAGTCCTCGGGCGCGACCTGCACCTCGTCTCGCTCCGCCGTGACAATGCGCAAGGCCCCAGCTTCTTCGCGCAGCAGCGCCTGCTCCGCTGCCAGCGTCCGTTCGTCGTCATCGCCGCCGGCCCGCGGGTGCGTGTAGCCCACCTCGTTGTGGAAGACGATGCCTGACGGCGTGCGCAATGTCACCGAGGCATAATCCTCGACGTCCAGCCCGTACAGCGCATTGCTCACCACGGCCGAGACGATCTCCGGCTCCTCGCCGGTCAGCCAGCGGCAGAGGTCAAAGCCGTGCACGCCGAGGTTGAGCAGCACGCCACCGCCGGCCTCGGCTTTGCGCAGCATCCAGCCACAACCCTGGTCGACGTAGCGCTGCACGCCCGGCCGGACCATGCGGAACCGGATGTGCGAGACCTTGCCGGCTTCGCCTCCAGCGATAGCCTTACGCGCTGTCTCCGCCCAAACGCTGTAGCGCATGGCCCACGGCGTCGCCACCCAGGCTCTTCGCTCCTCCGCCAACGCCGCCAGCGCCCGCACCGTCCTCGGGTCGATCCCCCAGGGCTTCTCCATGAGAAATGGCACACCGGCTTCCACCAAAAAGCGAAACTCCGCCGGCATGTCGGAGTGTCTACCCAATGCCAGTACGAACTCCGGCTGCGTCTCCTCCACCATGCGCCTGTAGTCGTCGAAGGCCGGCGCCCCGAACGGCGCCCCGCGCAGCTGCGCCACGCCCAGCTCCGGGTCAGACACGCCCACCAGCTGCGCGCCGTGCTTCAGGAGCAGGCTGAGATAGAACGGGGCGTAGGTCGCGTGATAGTGACCTACGCCCACAACCGCGACACGGGGCCTAAACGGCGTGCGACTCATGCGCTAGAAGCCCCCTTTAGCAGGGGTCTGGCCGCGGAGCCCCCTGTTCAACACCGAGCACTGCTATCAGCCCCTTTAGCAGGGGTTTGGGGGCGGAGCCCCCATGTCCAGCACCGAGCACTGTCATGCGCCCCTTTAGCGGGGGTTTGGGGGCAGAGCCCCCATCTTTCGACACCAGGTTAGCCTCGGGCGTTCACGGCAGCGATGTCCTCAGCCGACACCTCGATCTCGACGCCGGCGCGCTCCTTCTGGATCAGCATCGCGGCGCGCGAGTCCCAGGTGCCCCAGCCGCGGTTCATCGCCTCGGTCAGCTCCTCATACGCCAGGTTGGCGATGCGCATCGGCACACCGACCTCGCGGCCCAGCTCGGTGGCCAGACGCACGTCCTTGTGCGCCAACTTGAGTTGGAAGGATGCGGGCTCGAACTTGTTCTGCATAAAGCTGCCGGAGAGCCCATCGAACGTGCGCCGGCGGCCGCCGGCGCCCTGCCGAATCGCGTCGTACAGGTTCAACGGGTCGACGCCAGCCTTGACGCCCATCGTGAAACACTCGGCCAGCGCCGCCTGGATCGCGTAGCCGGCGCAGTTGTGCACCAGCTTCGCCACGGAGCCAGCGCCGATTGGCCCAATGTATTTGACCTGGTCGCCCATCGCGTCCAGCACGTGCTTGACGTCGTTGAAAACGTGCTCTTCGCCGCCAACCCAGATCGCCAGCTTGCCGCTGTTAGCGCCCGCCGGGCCGCCGCTGACCGGCGTGTCCAGCACGTGGATGCCCTTCGCCGCGAACTGGGCGTGCAGACGCCGCATCAACGTCGGCGAGTTTGTCGACAGGTCGCACCACACCGAGCCCGGCTTCATGCCCGCCAGTAGGCCGTTCTCGCCCAGGGCGACAGCCTCAACCTCGGGCGGTCCCGGCAGAGAGGTGAAGATGATCTCCGACGCTTCCGCGACCTGCCGCGGCGAGTCTGCCCAGTCGCAGCCGGCGGCGATTTGCCGCTGAGAAGCTCCCTTGTTCAGGTCGTAAACGGTCATGTCATGCTCTGCGTGCCGGATGTTCAGGGACATGCCGCCGCCCATAGTGCCGAGACCGATGAAGCCTACTTTCATGTCCTGTCCCCTCATATCTACGCTCTGTTGCGTGCCGTCCGCCGGAGCGTACGCCCGTACCGCGATTCGTATCAAGCGCAACGCGCCGGACACGGTGCCTAGCGCAGAGGCAGAGGGCTGCGAGACAGAGCGGCCGTGTTAGAGCGGTGTTCCTCTGCCCTATGCCTATGCACTATGTTCTACTCCCCAGCGTTCCCCGCGTCAGTCTCAGGAGGCACTCGATGACCACCCCACGTCCGGCCGGCGACCCCTACTCCATCGTCCCCAAGCTCGGCGAGCTGCGCGACAAAGTCCTCTTCGGCGACATCTGGGAGCGCCCTCAGCTTTCGAAGCGCGACCGCAGCCTGATTACAGTCGCAGTGCTCACCGCGATGTACCGCACTGAGGAGCTCAAAGGCCACATGCAGCGCGCCCTGGACAACGGCGTCACCAAAGACGAAATCACGGAGCTGATCACACACGTCACCTTCTACTCCGGCTGGCCCACCGGCGTAAACGCGGCCCGCGTCGCCAAAGAGGTCCTCGTCTAGTTGTCTGTAGAGGCGAGGCATGCCTCGCCTCTACAGACGACGGGTTTCCAACCCGGCCCAGGTATCTCAGGAGGACGTCATGCCAACACCCTACCGCACCGACCACGTCGGCAGCATGGTGCGCCCCGAGCGCCTGCTCGACGCCCGGGACGCCTTCGCCGCCGGCAAGCTGAGCCGCGAGGCGCTCACCCGGGTCGAGGACGACTGCATCCTCGAGGCGTTGGCTCTGCAGAAAGCAGCCGGCGTCTCCGTGCTCACCGACGGCGAAATGCGCCGCGACGCTTACACAACCGACCAGTACGACGCCATCGAGGGCTTCGTCGACGAATGGCCCATCGTCGAACAGACACGCCCGGACGGCACCACCGTCAAGGTGGAGATGCACAACAAGGCGGTCAAGGGCAAGCTGCGCCAGCTGCGCCGCCTCTGCCAGCACGAGGCCTCGTTCCTGGGCCAGCACGCCGCCGGCATGTTCAAGGTGACCATGCCAACTCCCGTGCGCCCACCCGGGCAGGCCCAGTTGGACACCCCACCGCCCTACGCCACCTGGGACGAGGTCCAGCAGGACATCGTCGACATCTTCCGCGACGAGATGGTCGCGTTAGCGCGCGAAGGCGTGCCCTTCCTGCAGCTGGACAAGGTGCCGACCGTCTACCTCAACGCCGAGCTGCGCACCGGACTGCAGCAACGCGGCATCGACCCCGTGGCGTCGCTGGCCAGAGAGATCGCCTGGGAGAACCAGTGCTACGACGCCGTGCGTCGCGAGTTCCCCAACGTCATCCTGGCGATGCATCTCTGTCGCGGCAACCGCACCGGCTGGGTCGGCGGCGCCGGTGGCTACGACCTCGCGGCCGAGCAACTGTTCAACGACCTGCACGTCGACCGCTTCCTGCTTGAGTACGACACCGAGCGTGCCGGCGGCTTCGAGCCCCTGCGCTTCGTGCCGAAAGACCGCGTTGTCATGCTCGGCCTGCTCAGCACCAAGACCGACCGTCTGGAGAGCAAGGACGACCTGCTACGCCGCATCGCAGAGGCGTCCAAGTTCATCGACATCGACCAGCTGGCGCTGGGGCCGCAGTGTGGCTTCCAGTCAGCCGCCAACCGCGACGGCGCCAGCATGACAATCGACGACGAGCAGCGGAAGCTCGAGCTGATCGTCGAGACGGCCCGCGATGTCTGGGGCTAGGCGGGAGGAAACAGAAGGAAGGGGAAAACCAACGGAACATTTCGAGCAGCGCAACTGGCTACGCGAAGTGTTCCTGCTGTTCCCTTTGTTCCTGCTGTTCCTCGGTCCTCAGGCCGATTCCACCTCGCGCACTTCCATCTTGGCAACGTTGCCGCCCAGTTGGATGCCGCGTGCGGTCGCGCCCTCGCGGAACGCCTTCGTCTTCGCCTCCAGGTCGGCGGCGTCTTTGTGGGTCCGGATCCAGATCACTTCGTTCTGGGGCCGGTTCACCCACATCGAAACGACGGGCCAGCCGATGCTCTCGTGCAGCGGCTTTGTCTGCTCGTTGAAGTGCTTGAGAAAGTCATCCATCTCGCCGCGATTGATCGTGTAGATGCGAACCTGTGCCTGCACTGTGTCCTCCGTGGCTATGGGGGGTACCTGTCGATTTGCCAGCCGAGTCTACTCCCCGGACGCGCCGCGCACGAGTGGGGCGTGACCGAAACGCCGCTACCTGTATACTGAAGAGACCTTACGTCAACCAAGTGACAGCTAATGCGTCTCCTCTGCGCAGAGCGCCTGCCCGGGGGAGACTGTTTGATGGGAGATACGCGGCCATTTCCGACACTCGCAGACAAGACATTCGCAACATAGCGATCATCGCCCACGTCGACCATGGCAAGACCACGCTCGTCGACCAGATGCTCAGCCAGACCGGCGTCTTTCGCCAGAATCAGACCGTGGTCGAGCGCGTTATGGACTCCGGCGACCTGGAGCGCGAACGCGGCATCACCATCCTGGCCAAGAACACGGCGGTCTTCTACAACGGCGTCAAGATCAACATCGTCGACACTCCCGGCCACTCTGACTTCGGCGGTGAAGTCGAGCGCACCCTGACCATGGTCGACGGCGTGCTGCTACTGGTGGACGCGGCCGAGGGCCCGCTGCCCGGCACGCGCTTCGTGCTCAAGAAGGCGCTGGACCTCCACCTCAAGCCCATCGTCGTGATCAACAAGATCGACCGCAAGGACGCCGATCCCCACGAGATCCTCGACCAGGTCTTTGAGCTCTTCCTCTCGCTCGGCGCCACCGACGATCAGCTCGACTTCCCAACGCTGTACTGCGTCGCCACGGAGGGCATCGCCCGGCGCGAGCTCGATCACGAAAGCACCAACCTCAAGCCCCTTTTCGATACCATCCTCGAGACCGTGCCGCCGCCCGCCGGAGACGCCGCACCGCCCTTCCAGATGCTGATCACCACCATCGACTACAGCGAGTACCTTGGCCGTCTGGGCATCGGCCGCATCACGCGCGGCTCCATCCACCTCGGCAGCCCGATGAAGGTCGTCCGCCGCGACGGTACGCTGGAAGACGCGCGCGTCAGCAAGATCTACAGCTTCGACGGCCTCAAGCGCGTCGAGATCACCGAGGCTTCGGCGGGCGACATCATCGCCATCGCCGGCATGGAGGACGTCGACATCGGCGAAACCATCGCCGACCCTGCGGACCCGACGCCGCTGTCCTTTGTCTCCATCGAAGAGCCGACGATCACGATGAACTTCCTGGTCAACAACTCACCCCTGGCCGGCAGAGACGGGCGCTACGTCACCACTCGCAACCTCAAGGAGCGCCTGGAGCGCGAGACGCGCAGCAACGTCAGCTTGCGCGTCGAGGCCACGGATGCCACCGACGTCTTCAAGGTCAGCGGCCGCGGCGAGCTGCAGTTCGCCATCTTGATCGAGCAGATGCGCCGCGAAGGCTTCGAGTTCCAGGTCTCGCGACCGGAGGTCATCCTCAAGCGAATCAACGACGTCCTGCACGAGCCGGTCGAAGAGGTCATCGTCGAGGTGCCCGAAGAGCACGTCGGCGTGGTGATCGAGAGCCTCGGCCTGCGCAAGGGCGAAATGACGAGCATGCACGCCGCCGGCGACATCACCCGCATCGAGTTCCGCGTGCCGTCACGCGGCCTCATCGGCTTCCGCGGCGAATGCATGACCAAGACCAAGGGCACCGCCATCGTGCACCAGATCGTCCACGGCTACGAGCCGTTCAAGGGCGAACTGCAGGATCGGCAACGAGGCGCCCTCGTCGCCATGGAGGCCGGAGACGCGGTGGCTTACGCCTTGTTCCGCCTGCAGGACCGCGGCACCTTTTTCATCGAGACCGGCACTCGGGTCTACCCGGGCATGGTGGTAGGGGAGAGCACGCGCAACCAGGACATAGCGGTGAACGTCTGCAAGATCAAGCAGCTGACCAACGTCCGCGCCGTCGGCTCCGACGAGGCCGTGCGCCTGGAGCCGCCGCGACTCCTCAGCCTGGAGCAGGCGATCGAGTGGCTGGGTTCAGACGAGTACCTCGAGGTCACGCCCGCTACGATCCGTATCCGCAAGCGCGTCCTCGACCAGAACACGCGCGAGGCGCGCCGCAGCGCCCGCGCGACCGCTGCCCTCACAGCGCCCTAAACTCATCCCCAACCTATACCCGAACCACCAACTCTAACCACGTAGCCGAGGCTTTCCAGCCTCGGCGTCCCGCATTCATGCCCCGGGGTTCAGCCCGGGGTACTGGTCATCGCCTTCGGCTGCCACGCCCCCGTAAGCACGTCCGGCCTGCACACCTTGCAGGCTCGGTAGCCCGCCGCGATCGCCTCAGCCTCCGACTCGAACGACACCCGGTTCTCCGGCTTTGTGCGCCTCCCCGGCGGGCAGTTCTCGCGGCAGTAGATGCGTGTCGTGCGGCAGCCGTTCAGCGTTGCCATGGGTCACCTCCAGGTCTGCAGCGTTGACAATACAGGTCAGCATGATAGAACGTTGACCTTCACGAATGCGTTAGGGAAACCAGAGGAGCGACACATGCTGAGCCTGCAAGACAACGAGTACCTCTGTCGCATCGGCCCCGGCACGGCGATGGGCAACCTGATGCGCCAGTACTGGCTGCCCGCCATTCGCTCCGACGAGCTGCCTTCGCCCGACTGCCCTCCTCTGCGCGTGAAGCTGCTGGGCGAGGAGCTCATCGGCTTTCGCATGACGAACGGCTCGGTCGGGCTGATCCAGAATTCCTGCCCCCACCGCGGCGCCTCGCTATTTTTCGGGCGCAACGAAGAAGAGGGGCTACGCTGCGTCTACCATGGCTGGAAGTTCGACGGCGCCGGCAACTGCGTCGACATGCCGTCAGAGCCCGCCGAGAGCAACTTCAAGAACAAGGTCAAGGCACGCGCCTACCCCACGCACGAGCGTAACGGCATCATCTGGACCTACATGGGCCCGCGCGAGGTGCCGCCCCCGCTGCCCTACATCGAGGCCAACATCCTCGCCAAAGGCGCGCACGAAATCTCGGTGCTGCACCGTCCTTGCAACTGGATGCAGGGCTGGGAGGGTGAGATGGACACAGTCCACGCCGCCTTCCTGCACGGTGGCCAGAACAACGCCGAGGACTACGACCCCGGCTCCTTCCAGTACTACATGTACCGCCAGCGCGACGCCAAGTTCAGCACTATCGACACCGAGTTCGGCCTCTCGAATGGCGCCTACCGCCCGGCCGAGGCCGACACCTACTACTGGCGGCTCACGCACATCCTCTTCCCGTTCTACAACATGATCCCCACCGGCAACATTGGCGAGGGCGTACGCATCGGCATCTACGTGCCCGTGGACGATGACAACACGCTGCACTGGGAGATCCAGATCGTCCCGGGCGCCGATCAGAACGAACCCTTCTTCCTGCGCGGCTCGCACGCCCTGCCCAACACCACAGGCTGGTACGGACGTTTCAACGTCGAAGAGACGCTGCAGAACGACTACCTCATCGACCGCGAACTGCAGGCGCGCAACCGCGGCACCGGCGGCTACACCGGCATCGTCAATGGCCGGTTGCAGGACGCCGCCGTCACCGAGACCATGGGCCCAATCTATGACCGTTCTCACGAGCACCTGGGCACCACCGACCAGTTCATCATCCGCGCCCGCCGTCGCATGATCCAGCTCGCCCGCGCCCTGGAACAGGGAGTCATCCCGCCCGGCGTAGACGAGCCGCAGATCTACCGGCAGTACTCCGGCGAGATGATCCTGCCGCGCACCCAGGACTGGTGGGCTGCCTACCAGCAGATCCATCAGCGCGTGACCAAGGCAGACGCCCCCATACCGACCAACGTCTCGCGGCGCTAAACGCGCTCATCGCGCAGCAGGAACGTAACCCCGCGGAGAGACGAGGGAACAGAAGGAACAAACGGGAACCACGGCAACACTTCGCGTAGCCTCTTCCACGCGTCGAAATGTTCCATCTGTTCCTGCCTGTTCCGTCCGTTCCAGCCCTCCCTGCGGGGTTACTTATTGGTGGACACGTGCCGGCGCTGCCTCCGACCCTGAAGTACGCGGACTTCCGCGTCCTGCTGGCTTCGGCCGCCCTCGCCGGCATCGGCTTCCGAGGCCAGCTGGTGGCCGTTGGCTGGGTCCTGCTGGAGGAGTCCGACTCGCCACTCATCGTCGGGCTGGGTATCGGCGCATCCCTCGCACCCAACGCGGTCCTGGGCATCTTTGGCGGCGCCGTCACCGACCGGCTCGACCGCCGCCTCGTCATGCGCTTGGCCAGCATCGGCCTCGGCCTCAATACGCTGCTGCTCGGCCTGCTCCTGCTTCAGAGCATCGAAGTCTGGCAGGTCATCTTTCTGACCATGACCGGCGGCGCCATGTGGTCGCTACTCCAGACCGGCCAGCAAAGCTACACCTTCGATGTCGTAGGCGCCGAGGACGCGGCGCGCGGCCTTGCCCTGGGCACGCTGGCGCTGCGGGTGGGCGGCGTAGCCGG
>CAZNHI010000019.1:9296-15072 GCA_964572535.1 uncultured Dehalococcoidia bacterium | reverse complement strand
GGGCGCGTAGTATGGGTTTGTGCCTGAAGCGTGGTCCGTCTGGTCAACGACGCGTTTGATGCCGGGGACTACGCCGATAATCGACGCCTCGACGCCCTGTTTCAGGGTCACGTCAACCATCCCGCAGCCGACGCAGCCGCCGCCCATCTCGATGTAAGCGGTGTCGCCTTCGACGGCAAAAAGGTTTATGTAGCCGCCGTGGGCCGCTATCGCCGGATTTAGCTCCGTGTCGATGATCTGCTGAATCATCGTCTCGATCGGGCCGCGCCAGAAGGGATTTGGGTTGCTGAACTCCAACCCGCTTCGGTCAGGGCCTTTGTACTCGTAGTGGATCTTCACGCCGTCCAGGTAAGCGGCATTACGGCCCTCGACAAAGACCGGGACGGCTAAGCCCAAGGCCGTCACTTTTATGTCGTCCGCTACCTCTTCGCCCTTTTCAACCACGGTGAGGCCGTGCTCGAACTCACCTCCCATCCGGCTCGTGATTTCGAGCCGAAGGCCTGCGGCATTGGGATACCCGCGAACAACTTCTGTCAGCTTCTCGATTGCCTGGGTGCTGAACTTAATCTCTGTCATGGTGCCTGGTGCTTGTTCTTGTCCGCTATCAATCGCGATTTCTCGAGCGAATCGGCTGCCTACGAGGCCAGTTTACACCTGTCGAGGCTTCGGAAAGACCTTCTACTTGCTATCATTGGGCCTGCGACGTCAGAAAAGGGACGCCGATTCTCTGCCAGAGACTAACAAGAGGGCTCTCTATGACGACCGGGAGAACGATTCAGGAGATGCTAGGGCTTCGCGCTCCGCCCATCGCGATCGCTTTTCTCGCCGCGCCACCCGCAGGTCTTCCCCGCTGGCAGGGGCCGGCCGTGCCGGCCGGCTGCGCCTTCTGGAAGGAAGCGCAGAAGGGACAGTCCTTCTACACCGTCCCTGCCGACCACTACAACTGCGCCGTTGGGGCGTACACGCACACCCTCGACCTACCGCCTGAGCGCGGCGATCAGCTGAACCAGACGGTCGGCCTCATGGTCGAAACCGGCTACATCGAGATGGCGGAGGTGCCGGGCATACCGCGTCTAACCCAGTCGCCGGCGGCGATTGCTTACGCCCCGGCCGAGGCCGCCTGCTTCGAGCCGGACGTAGTTCTCATCGTAGCGAATCCGTCCCAGGCGATGCTCGTCTACGAGGCCGCACTGCGTGCCGGCGCCGGCTCTACTCTGACGAACCTCATGGGCCGTCCGAGCTGTGCCATCCTGCCGTTCACTGCCGAAAGCGCCAGCACGGCGATGTCGCTGGGCTGCACCGGCAACCGTCTCTACGCCGGCCTTCGCGACGACGAGCTCTACGTCGCCATTCCGGGCCAGAAGTGGGCTGACTTCAAAGCGAGGCTCGCTGAGGTGTGCGGCGCCAACGACCGCATGAAGCAGTTTTACGTCGCTAACCAGGCGCGGATACTGCGCGATTACCCGTAGGGGCGAAGCCCCTCTCCCTTATGGCCTCCAACTTCACCTAAAGGCGAATCATCTCCCGCTGGCGATTACTTCTTCACGCGCCGTGTTCTTGACCAGGAACCGTCCTAGGCCCGATGAACTTGATGGGCCTTAGGCTGGATCGAATGACACACGATCAAGCCATCGTGTCTACTAGCGTCTTCGGCTAGAATCCATCATGAGCGAACTCCGACCAGGAGTAACGGAGGTGTGTCACCCCCGGAAGTGCTACAGCGTCCGACGAACTGACCTGCTCTCCGGTCCACTGAGACGAATCCTTAATGTTTTGAAGTCACCGATTGTGTCCGTGGCAATCACCCGGTGCCAAGCTGATCACGTGCCCACTGTCGTTCAGTCGGCGTTGTAAGAAAGGGAGTTCACATGACAAGAATCAAGACGCTATCTATGTTCAGCCTTCTGGCAGGTCTGCTGCTAGGTGCCTCGTTGGGACTCAGCGGGGGACGCCAGGCCACGGCGCAGCAACCTGGCATCGAGGCCGCCATCAGGGCAACCATGCAGGGCGCGGTTTACGCATGGAACCAGGGCGACGTGGGCGCTTTCGCGTCATTCTTAACTGACAAAGGCCTGAAGGCCGAGTTCGATTTGACCAGGGAAAACGTGAGTGAGCTCAGCGAGTTCCTCGGCACTCCGATTACTCTTCGCTCAGTCCAGGACGTGAAGGCAACGGGCGACCCTGCCACTGCCACGTCGGCGACGGCTGTTATCGAGCTCGAAATTGGCCCGACCGTTGAACGTGCGCAGCGCTCGTTCGTTGTGGAGGGCGGTAGGTGGAAGATAGACGGCACCACGCTACTACCAGCCATAATCCCCGCGGCAACGACAGCGGTAGACGTGCGTCTGGTGGAATACGGCTTCGCTTACGACAAGAACGCGGCGGGGAGCGGAAATATCGCGTTCAGGGTACAGAACGGAGGCGCTGAGCCTCACGAGCTCGTCCTGGTCAAGCTTGAAGCCGACGCGCCGGCGCTCTTCGAGCTCATCCAGTCCAGTGGCCCGGACGAAGAACTGCAGGGCATTGAGTTCCTCGCGGGAGGCGGCCCCTACGAGCCCGGCCAACAAGGCACCGTCGTCTTCACCAGGGCGCTCAGCGCCGGCCGCTACGGACTCGTCTGCTTCCTTTCCGCGCCGGATGGTGTGCCGCATGCGCTGAAGGGCATGGTCTCCGAGTTCACGGTCGGCGGAGCTGGGGCGGCTGGTGGGGTCAGGCCGCCTAGCACCGGCAATGCCGGGCTGGTGTCCAGTGACCGAGTTCCTGCAGGCGCGATATACGCGCTGTCGGCTGCTCTCATCGCACTGGGCTCCTGTGGCATGCTGGTCGCCGGACGCCGCTAACTCGTAAGCCACTGCTTGGGTGCAAAGGGGAGGTCGCAGGGCCTCCCCTTTGACTCGTCCTGGAGGGTCCAGGCAACGTGGTACGGGCGGAGCAGGCGACACGATTGCCTGATCGTGTCACTACGACCATAGGCTAAGCGGCGTATTCGGGGGCACGGCCTGAAGCGCTTGCTTTACCACGGTAGCGCTGCGGTTCGCTTCGACGCGTCCTTCTCCAGCAGAGTCAGGATCAGTGCCCCAAGCTGCGACTGCGGTCAGGCCGTACCAAGGCGGGGCACCGGCGGCGACTTTAGATGCTGGCCGATGATCGCGACGCTCTCGCGGACAAAGGGCAGGCGACGTAATTCAGGACTTGGGCCCTGCTGAGTCCCCAAAGATGGCTGAATTCTCCTTCGTCAGCCGTATGATCCCGGCCTTTTTCGACCATAAGAGATTAGAGCAACTGGCCTCGGGGATTTTTCAAGGGGGTGCCGATAGTGCAGAGCGCAACAGCCTTGCCGACTGGAACGAGCGGGCGTCGCCAACGCGGGCAAAGTCTCGTGGAATTCGCGTTGGTGCTTCCAATCTTCCTCCTCGTAGTCATGGCCACGGTCGATTTCGGCTGGGCCCTGCGCAACTACATCACCGTAACCAACGCGGCCCGCGAGGGCGCACGCTACGGAGTGACCGGTGCATCTGCCGACGACATCAAGCAACGGACTGCAGCCCGGTCCTCTGGCCTGCTACAGACCGCCGAGGTCAAGATATGCCGCGGCATCACGTGCGACTCCGGCATGGCTAACACGGACGCCTCGACGGTGATCGTCAAGGCCAATTACAGATACAAGTTCATCACGCCCCTGGGCAGCATCGCGAACTTTATTAGCTTGGGCGCGGTACCCGACCCATTGCCGCTCAGTTCCTCCACCAGCATGAGATTGGAATAGGTGAAAAAGATGATTCGCCTACTGCGGAACTTCCATGCAGGACAAGACGGTCAGATGCTGGTAATGGCGGCGATCTCGATGGTCGTCGTCATCGGCTTCTCCGCGCTGGCTGTTGACGTCGGCCTCTGGCTTCACCAGCGAACCAAGCTTCAAGCGGATGCAGACGCGATGGCATTGGCCGGATCGCAGTTGCTTTGCGGTTCAGGCACCTGTCAGTCAGACGTGGAGGATCTCGCGCACTCCTACGGACCCAAGAACTATGTTCAACCCAGCGAAATTGATTTCGCTCGGACCACCGGCGATTGCAGCGGCAATCCTCAGCCCGCAGGTCTGCAGCCCCATCAGTATGTCACCGTCCAGGTGACACGCTACCAGAAGTCCTTCCTTGCCAGCATCCTCGGCGTGACAGGCTCGGAGATCCGCGCCTGCGCCGTCGCAGCGCGATACGGGCTCGGCGGCACCAGCGGAGTGAGGCCTTTTGCGCTGGAGCAGAAATGTATCGACGGCACGCTTGGCCCGCTGATCATCTATGGCGACGTTGTCACGCTCAAGTTCGATCCGGACGGTAAGGGTACCTGCCAAACGTCTCAGGGCAACTTTGCTTCCCTGGCCATAGACGGCAACGGTGCAAGCGTCTACGAAACGACAATCAAGACGGGCAGCACCAGCTCGCTTTGCACCGACACCACGCCAGGTTGCTGTCCCACGGCAGGGGCACCAAACTGCGTAGGCTCCTACGGCGTCTACAAGGTCGACACTGAGACGGGTAACATCATCGGCGCCAACCGTGACGGGATCCAATACCTGCTCGATAACACGCCATCGAACTGCGACCAGTGGACTGAGGTCCAAGTCGGGGGAAACATCACGCCGAACTGTGCCCCCTGGGCACCCGGCTACAGCGGCGGCACCAACACACGCATCCTGATTGTCCCGATCGTCACCGGACTCTGGGACAGCGGCGGCAAGAACACAATTACTATAAAGCGATTCGCGGTCGTGTTCCTTGAGGGTTGGGACACCAAGAACGGTAAGTGCACAGGTAGCAGCTGCGACATCAAAGCCCGCTTCATTCAGTCGGTTGTTACGCTGCCTAACGCAACCCTGGTGCCGATCAACTGCTCGAATAACGTCTGCCCGGACCTCACCGTAGCGAAGATTATCCAGTAGCTCGGGGACGGTGGATAAGGAGCGCCTTCGTGCTCAGAATCGTAATCGTCGACCGTGACTCGGCGAGGCGGTCGAGTGTCGCCCAATGTCTCCACGGGCGGTGGGACGCTGGCTTAGAAAGGCGGGCGATCGCTAGCGGCGCGCAAGGCTTGCTCTCCACCTCTGCTACCCGCGCCGATTACTTGGCGGCGATCCTGCTCGTAATACGGGCAGCTTGAACAGGTGCTGAGTTACGTACCTCATAAGTTTTCGGTTGCCACCCGAATGGTTTTGCCCTCACGGGGCCATAACTAGATGGAGCATTGGTTTCTTGGAGTAGGTCCCCCCTTTCCTCCACAGAGCCAGGTGCAGGCCGGGGATGAGTGCCCCGGCCTGCACCATCCCTCCTAATAGTCCGCCTGGGATAACGTCGAAGCCGACTTCTCTCTCCAAGCCCGCGACTCCAGCTATTCATTTCTAGACCGGCCAGACCCTGGTCGAGTACTACTCCTGAGTTGGCCAGCACTGGCGATCATGCTCAGCGTCGCCGGATAAGACGTGGCCACGTCTCACAACGCAGCCACACGTTAGCCGGGTTACGTCTGGCGCGGCGTCAGACCAGTCGCCCGGTATCGAGCGTTGCGAGCTGATGGGGATTGCAGCAGGCGGTTAGGGCTTGCCCTTATTCGTGTTGTCACCGGCGCCCGCGTCGGGATTGCCGCCGCCCTGGCCCGGGTTCTCACCACCATGACCTGGCGGGTCCACACCCTGGCCCGGGTTCTCACCACCATGACCCGGCGGCTCTGCACCTTGGCCCGGGTTCTCACCACCATGACCCGGCGGCTCTGCACCTTGGCCCGG
>CAZNHI010000019.1:0-9196 GCA_964572535.1 uncultured Dehalococcoidia bacterium | reverse complement strand
CACCACCATGACCCGGCGGCTCTGCACCTTGGCCCGGGTTCTCACCACCATGACCTGGCGGCTCCACACCTTGGCCCGGGTTCTCACCACCATGACCCGGCGGCTCTGCACCTTGGCCCGGGTTCTCACCACCATGACCCGGCGGCTCTGCACCCTGGCCCGGGTTCTCACCACTCTGACCTGGAGGGCCGACGCCCTCAGGGCTTTCCCGGAGACTGCCAGCTGGCGCCTCAGTCGGTACGGATGGCTCTGTCACTTCAGGTATGCCGAAATTCGATTGTGGGCCGGCCACCGGCGTCGCAACAAGCGGCTCGCGAGGTGGCGTTTGTTTCTCTTCGCCGGCATCCTCGAGGATTCCCAGAGCGGACAAGACCTCGCTGATCGCGGAACGGGGCGTATAGCTACTAGCGACCGTCACTGCGCTGGAGACCGTCGCGAGCAGCATCGTCGCCGCCAACACTGCCGGAGTTGCCCGGTTCAGCCGCCGGGGCCAAATCAAAATCTCGAGGCCGAGGAAGCGCCGCGGTCTTTCTTGGACTGCGGCCAACAGAGTCGCGCGGCCTGCCCAGACCTTCGAGCTTGAAGGTGGTGGCACTTCGATCGACCCCAGTTCATCGAGAAGCAGAAGGCAATCCGCCACCTCCGCTCCCTCGGCGCTCAAGGGCGCAACGTCGCGACCCTCAGCCTTTGCCTGGCTGAGCTCGACGAGCCTCTCCAAAACTCTGGCGTTCATGACCGCCTAGGCGGCGCGTTCCTTCCGCGAGCTACCGAGTTCGCCGGCCATCGCTCGCCGCATTCCTGCGATGCCGCGAACCTGCAACGAATACACGGCCTGCTCCGTCTTCCCAACTATCTGTCCCGTCTCTTTGGCGGACATTCCAACGAAGAACCTCAGGATCAGCACTTCTCGCTGGTCCTTTGATAGCGTCTCGAGTCCTCGCGCCAGGTCCAGAGACTCGACACCCAGGCTGCCCATTGAAATGCTGACTCGTTGGTCTTCCTCAGCCTGCCCCTGGATCACCTGGTCAGCCTGCTGGCCCCGTCGTGATCGCCGAGCTCCACTTCTTATCAGGTTGCGGGAGATGCCATACAGCCAGGCCAACAAAGGCCGGCCCTGGTCTTTGTACGTGTCGATGCTCTGGAGCGCCTCCAGGAATACCTGCGCCGCCAGGTCTTCGGCAACTTCCTTCCTTCCGAGGCGGCCAACCATGTATTTGTAGACAGCCTCGTAATGCTGCGAGTAGATCTCAGACCAGGCTACGGAATCGCGCTGTTTCGCAAGCCTGACCAGCTCGTCCTGCGACAAGGTCGCCCGGCCCGCTGCGTTGGGAATAACCCTTTGCATATCTTCATCTAGAATCGGCACACACAGGCCTTCGGAGCAGGTGTTCTGGCACAGACTTCGTGCATACGGAAGCTACAAAGCGCGAACTAGGTTCTTACGATTGAGCCCACCTCAGCAGAACGACGCCAACGACCTACGAAGCAACTGACAACAAGTGTCGTCGCGCCGCTCGTGGGCACTGGGACGCCGGTCGTGTCGTCTTGCCTGCAGATCTTCGAGCCGAGAGGCCGGCTTAGTCGCTGTTCTTCTTCAGCTGCCCTGGGGCTGTAGCTTTGCCCTTCGCATTCGAGGCATCACTGGAATCCTCAGCATCATCCTTATTAGACGGGTGGGTGCAATCCTTAGGCTCTCGCCCCACTTGGCCCGGTGCCTTCTGTGCGCCTTCGGGTAGCGTGGTCCGTTCGTGGGCGGCCGTGCATGCAGCCTCGCTAACGGCAGGCCCAACCTTGTCTCCGTCCTCCAAGCCTGCTTTGGCGTCATGGACAGCCTTGCTGACGCTTTGACCATGGTTCGTGGCGTCACCAGTCTGGGCATCAGTCGCGTCGGCAGTGTCTGTGCCATCGGTATCTTCCGAATCGTCAACTGCGTTGGACGGATGCACACAGTCCTTCGGCTCTTTGTCCGCCTGGCCGGGTGCGCTCTGGGCCCCCTCCGGGAGGGTGGTGCGATCGTGGGCAGCCGTACACGCCGCCTCGCTTACCGAGGGCCCCACCTTGTCATCCTCAGCCACGGAGTCTTTCGCATTGTGCACGGCGTCGCTCACGGCGATACCGTGGTCACCGCTCAGGCCAATCACCTCGCTGAGAGCTGGCACGCCCCCTGAGGAAGCACCGACGGTTGCAAACGTAATCAAGAAGGCTGCGGCAGCGATTCCGCCCGCCAAGAGTCGGAAGTGACGGATGCCGCTTACGCGGGCCAGCACTCCCCGGGGGTCTTGTGGTTGTTGAGGCACGGCATTTCTCCCTTTACGAACATGAATGTAACCCCCTTCGCTATGAGAATCGTCAGGCGATCAGCAATCTGAATAGGTTTGTTACAGGCCAAACCTGACGCTATGTCCTCATCGTGTCATGGCCTTCGTGCGGCAAGGTCGCTGGTAGCTTCTCCAAGCCATCCCTTCCTTTGCCCGTCTCATGGCCCGTACCATCGTATGGATGGAACAGGAGATACAGAGCCTCGCTGGTCAGCTCCTGACCGCAACTCGGGAACGCGAACCAGTGACGCTGAGCCCGGCATGGTGGCAGGACCGCCTGTTGGCGTGGGCTACTGGTGACCCGGAATTTCGCGTCAAACTGCTCCGATTCGTAGACGTGCTCCCCTCGCTCCGGACGGGCGCTGCGGTAGCAGACCACCTCCGGCAGTACTTCCGAGCTGAGTCTCCGCCGCTTATTCAGTTAGGAGCACAGCTCGCGACACCCGCGATGTTCCGGCCGGTCGTTTCGAGTGTGGTGCGCCAGGGCGTCTTCGCGATGGCTCATCGTTTCATCGCCGGCGAAACGCCGGAACAGGCCGTGCCGCGACTGCGAGCCTTGTCCGAGGAGGGCGTAGGTTACACGGTCGATCTGCTTGGCGAGGCCACCTTGTCCGAGCGGGAAGCCGATGTCTACTTCGAGCGATACACCCAGCTGATCCAAATCCTCGCCAGAGACTGTCCGGGTCCACAAACAGGTGCGTGGCGCGGTGTGCCACCTGTGAATGTGTCGATCAAGTTGAGCGCGTTGTACTCCCACTTTGAGCCTGCAGCTCCCGATTTCGTAAGTCGTGGAGTCTGCTCGCGGCTGATTCCGCTGCTTCGGCTCGCCAAGGAGCACTCCGCCTTTATCAACGTCGACATGGAGCAGTACGTCCTTCGCGACCTGGTGCAAGGGGCCTTCGCGGACGCGCTGATGGAGCCCGAGCTGCGTGACTCTCCTGACGTTGGAATCGTGGTGCAGGCGTACACGAAGAGTGCTAAGGAGTCGATTCAGTTCCTCAGAGACCTGGCTCAGAGGCGCGGCGCTCCCATTACCGTGCGGCTGGTCAAGGGCGCGTACTGGGAGGAGGAGCGAATAATCGCGGACCAGAACGCGTGGTCCGTTCCGGTCTACGAAGACAAGGCCTCAACCGACGCTTCTTTTGAGAGTTGCACCGACCTTCTGCTCGACTGCTGGCCCCATCTCAGGCCTGCATTTGGCACCCACCATCCCCGCTCCGTCGCACAGGCCATCGTAAAGAGCCGTGGCCGCGGCCTGGACGCTCAGGTCGAGTTCCAGATGCTCTCTGGGATGGCGGAAACCTTGCGAGCCGCAGTTGCAGCCCAGGGTTTCCGCACCAGGGTTTACGTCCCTGTCGGGGCCATCATTCCCGGCATGGCCTACCTGGTCCGACGTCTCCTGGAGAACACGTCAAACCAGTCATGGTTCGTGAGGGAATCGCTGGATGTCACGCCCGAGGAGATTGTCTCGCCTCCTACCCCTGGCGCTTCCCCCGGACCCGCCTTGAATGTCGGCGGCTTCCGCAACACGCCCCTCGTGGAGTTCCACGAAGCACAGTCGCGACGCGCCATGCAGGACGCCCTGAGGACTCTGCGGAAGGACCTGGGCGGTGTCCAACCGCTTCTGCTCGCGCATGGAAGCGTTGATGACAGGCCCAGAACCGAAGACCGCAATCCCGCGGAGCCAGCACAGGTACTGGGCCGGGTCGCACAGGCCTCTATCGAGGATGTTGATGGAGCCGTCAAGGCGGCAAACGAGAGCTTCGAAAGCTGGCAGGCTCTGGGAGCTGCGAAGCGTGCCGCCATCCTGCGCAATGCCGCCTCGATCATGGAACAACATCGCTTCGACTTGGCCTCACTCATGGTCTACGAGAGCGGCAAGCCGTGGCACGAAGCGGATGGAGACGTCGCAGAAGCGTGTGACTATCTGCGCTACTACGCGGATCAGGCAGAGCGCCTGATGCGCCCCGAGGGGCTGGGGTCCGTCCTGGGCGAGGAAAACGTCTATCTCAGAGAGCCTCGCGGGGTTACTGCAGTGATCGCGCCGTGGAACTTCCCCCTGGCTATCATCACCGGAATGTCTTCCGCGGCCCTCGCAACTGGCAACTGTGCCATCTTGAAACCGGCAGAGCAATCTCCCTTGATTGCCGCCAGGCTGGTTGAGATTCTTCGCCAGGCTGGTATGCCTCCGGGCGCCGTCCAATATCTGCCTGGCCGGGGATCGCAAATTGGCAAGGCACTTGTCGAACATCCTGGCGTGGACACCATTGCTTTCACCGGCAGCAAAGAGGTCGGTCTGGGCATCATTGAGGCAGCCGCGACAGTCAGGCCGGGGCAGAGGAACGTGAAGCGAGTGGTCGCAGAGATGGGCGGCAAGAACGCGATCATCATCGACGAAGATGCGGATCTCGACCAGGCTGTCGCCGGCGTGCTCAACTCTGCCTTCGGTTACGCGGGGCAGAAGTGCAGCGCCTGCAGCCGGTTGATCATCGTTGGCTCAGCTTACGCGGAGGTCGAGAGCCGTCTTGCCGCCGCGGTGGAAAGCCTGGTTGTGGGGCCAGCGGAGGACCCGGCGACGTTCGTGCCGCCGGTCATCAGCCTCGAAGCGCAACGTCGCATCGAGGGCTACATCGAAGAAGGAAAACGAACCGCGCGCCTGCTAGTGCAGGCAAGGTGTCCAGTGTCTGCAGGGCATTACGTGGCTCCAACTGTGTTCGTCGACGTTGACCCTTCCGACCGCTTGGCTCGAGACGAGGTTTTCGGCCCGGTGCTGGCCGTCTTCCACGCATCAGACATGGAGAGAGCTTTGGCTCTCGGGCTCGACTCTGAATTTGCCCTAACGGGAGGCCTCTTTTCACGCAACCCGCGCAGTATCGAACGAGCCAGGCGGGCTTTCCGCGTTGGCAACCTGTACATCAACCGCAGGATTACCGGTGCGGCTGTAGGTCGTCAGGCATTTGGAGGTCTGGGCATGTCTGGGATTGGAGACAAGGCTGGTGGGCCGGATTACCTCTTGCAGTTCTTGAGCCCGCGTACGGTTACCGAGAACACCACGCGGCGGGGCTTTGCTCCAGGCCATGGCAGACCCGCCCGCTAGTCAATGACACTATCCGGCGATAGTGTCACCCGGTCGAGTGGTGCTGACCGGCGCATCTAGATTGACGGTGGCTCGGCGCTCCGCTTAATCTGAGGCCCCGCCCAGAGGATTACGTCCTTGTTCAGATTCACCTCTCTTCGCTCGCGAAGACGCCCGACAGCTCGCGGCGCTCTTCGAGCGCTCGCGGTTCCCTCACGCTGTAACGCCGAGATCGGCGTGAATACGCCTTGCGGCGGAGATGCTCTTCCCGGCAGGACTCTTTGTAGCTTCCACGATGGACTGTTGGGGCCGTGGGCGAAGGCCGCTCTTTCATCCAGGCGCCCCCGAAGCGGTTAGCTTAGTACATCGTTCCTGGCGGAGTAACCAGTACGCCGCGATCCCAATCCCAACAAGATTGGTAACTATACCATGACTGCCGAAGAGAGATTAGAATCAAAGGGCGATGCGAACGCACCTGATCCATGGACTCAGACCAAAGAGTGGGTCGCCTACTGGAAGAGAGATATTCGCTATCCCGAGATAGAACTGGCAGCTTGGCTAAGGGAAGAAGCGCGTAAATCGTGGGAGTACGTCGTCCCTGACGTTTGCGTGCATGAGACGCAACTTGTCGAGATCGGCGGTGTATCGCGAACCATTTTCCCATCTAACTTGTATCCAGCCGGTAACGTCTGGCTCGAAGTCTTTATCCACTCCAAGGATGCGAATTTCATCGCCATCGTTGAACGGGATGTAAATGCGTCCACCCTGGACAAGCATTGCTTCGTTGACTTCTTGCGGGCGGAACGTATCAGGGAGCGAATAGCGGCCACCGATAATCGAGAGCTCCCGATGCTTATCGATAATATCGAGTCGGTGCAGAATCCAAAGCGATTCAAAGTGCGCATCATTCCCTCGGTGATACGGCTGCAATCGTATGATCTGGCGGCGCGCCGCAGGCGACATTTTGTCAATCTTGCTCATGAAGCGAGCCTTCTCACTCTTGGAGGGTGGCCTATCGGCAAAGAGCGGGAATTCCGTGCTGGTATTGGGGATTTTCCCATTTTGGATGACGAGAGCATTGGCCAAATGGTCAAGCGCGCTCCGCATATTGTGGACAGCGTCTCCAATAAGCAACGGAACGGGTTTGGGGATCGGTGGATTGATGCGAACCTTTGCCCGGAACTCAGTAACTGGCACTTCATGACGTTCGCGAACCAAGCGGTATGGCTTGCTCGTCCGCCAGGGCCTAATCTCATCATCAAGTCTGTCAAGATGTTCCTGCGCCCTGTCCATCTTGAGCAGCACCGAACTAGGAAGCGCCATGAGGTATCCTTTTCATATGAGCGACAGCCAGTCGGATCAGCCCAAGCAGAAGACGCCGAAGGGGTACGAGATTCCCATCCCAAGCGAGGCCGACTTCGACAAGCTGGTCAAGAAAGCGGCCAACCCGCCGAAGCCAGCACCCACGTCACGGCCTCGCGCCCGAAGAAGTAGCGTCTCAAACATCGACCGACCGTCGTGGCGGTGCGAATAGCGCCAAGCGTACTCATTCAGGTAGCCCTGAAGATGCTTAGTCGAGACGGCGTGATACACGCCGCCGATGCCACGCTTTGTCAGCGACCAAAACCCTTCAATCGTATTCGTGTGAGCGTCTCCGCTTACGTAGACCGCCTGGGAGTGGTTCACGCGGTCGTGGAAGTATCCAGCCTTAGTCAGCCCGTTGTAGGACTTGAGTTCGTCAGTGTAGACCGTCTCACGGGGCAGAACGCGCTTCTGAAGGTGCGGCAGCAGAGTGGCTTGCTTAACGTTTGGAACGGTGAAGGCCATAATTCGACCGCCTCGCTGAACGACTCCGAACACCGTGGCTTTATGGGAGTTTGGGCCAGGACGCCCACGAGGATCGCCTCGTCGTCGTCCACCGACGTAAGTCTCGTCAGCCTCAACGGGTCCAGTCATAGGCGTTGCGTCCTGTTCCATGAGGTTGGTTCGGATCAGGTGCGCCATGCGCCACGCGGTCTTATAGGTCACGCCCAGCTCGCGTTCGATTTGCTTGGCCGAGATACCGCCGCGAGTGCTGGTCATGAGGTACATCGCGTAAAACCACAGGTGCAGCGACGTGGACGACTTGTGGAAGATCGTGCCAGCCGTGGGATAGAGGTAGAGGCCGCAAGCCGTGCAGTTCCAGGACTGACGCTGCTGCGCCGTCTCATAGCGCCGGAAGCAGCGTTCCTGTTCGCACTTCGGGCAGTAGGCGTGTTCGCCATCTTCCGAGTAGCGGTTGCGCCACAGCGATTGAAGGCAAGCCTCATCATCGGGGTACTTCTTCATGAACTCCATGAGGGAGAACTTCGACTCCGAAGATGCTGCTCGAACTGGTTGCTTGCGATTGACTGGCGGCATGGCTTTGACTCCTTACCGCTTGATCATAAGTCAAATAGGTTCGGCAGTCAAGGGATAGTTACCACAAGATTTGCTCCAGTCGAATGTCTGAGTAACCGACGCTTGCCCGAAAATGCCCCCCGGAACCGGATGGATAATCTCATGGAATCCGCTGCAGAGATGCCTTCCGGACAAGAGCGGAGGTCGGTTGGTTCGATGTCACACGATCGTTTGATCTTGTAACCAGACATAAGATGAGTCTTGGCGGTTCGCCTGGTGCAGACCAGGGCGCCCTGGTCTGGAACCACTGCCGCATCTCGTCGACGTCCTCGTCGAGCGGGTCTCGGAGCACAGCCTCCATCTGCAGCCACGTAAGGTGCTCCCGAAGGGTCAGTAGCTCCCGTTTCGTCTCCAGCAGATCCGCTCGAAGCGCCTACCTTTTGGCAAACCAAGCGTACCATCGTCGAGATGAACGCAGCTCAGAGCTGCGCCCTTGCAAGATTCACCCCATTGATTCCTTCTGCATTTATCGGGAGCAGGCAGGCTGCTTCCGAATCAACATTTTGATTCAAGAGGCACCAGATGAGGTGAAAGAGCAATGTCAGAATCTACACAAGCGGCGTTAACAAGAATTGAAGCGGGTCATAGACCACAGTCAGCTAGCGAATCAGGCGGGATTCCTAGCATTTCGCCATCACCTGTGTTGAGGCTATCGCTGACGCCAACCGGGACGACGGCCAGCCAAAAACAAGAGACAGTAGCGGGCGATCCTCTCGCCATGACCAGGACTTCTATGCAGCTGGACTCAAGCTGCAGTACGGTTGCTTACTACTTTCAGGACGGGTTGAAGGCGATTTCTTGTGCTGTTCCGCGACCTTTCTTGAATCTGCAGCGGCGTCCTGCGGGCCTCTATAACGCCCCGTGCTGGTGACTTCTAGTCAAATGCTCTCCCAATGGAGCAGCCACACCCAACGAGGGTCGCTCGCGAATATGAATCGGGCTGTCCTCAAGCAAGGCAGATCGTTCTACGGACTGACTTAGGTTCTAATGACTTAGAAGGTGTCTTGACAGGAAAGCCCGACCTGCTGCTGATGACGCGACGCACCCGCCGCGGCATCTCCGCCTACGCCCGGGCGCTGACTTCGCCGGTGGCTTACGAATCGGCCGGTTTCGGGCAGCGCGTCATGTTCTACGACGGCATCCCGGTGTTCGAGAGCGACTTCATGGTCGACACGGAGACGATCGCCGCCGGGTCGTTCAGCGCCAAGACGGGCGGCGCATCGTCCAGCGTCTTCGCCGTGAAGGTCGGCGAGGGACGGCTGGCGGGCCTGACCAACGGCGGCATCCAGGTGGAGGAGGTGGGCGCGCTGGAGACCAAGGACGCGCGGCGCTGGCGCTGCAAGTGGTACGTCTCGCTCGCCTT
>CAZNHI010000018.1:0-15217 GCA_964572535.1 uncultured Dehalococcoidia bacterium | reverse complement strand
GTGCCGCGCAGGACGCCGCCGTCGAAGGTCAGCTTCGCGCGTCCGGCGACCGCCTCGACGATGCGCGGCAGCACGTCCAGCGTCCCCACCGCCTGGTCCAGCTGACGCCCACCGTGGTTGGAGACCCAGACCGCGTCTATGCCGTGCTCGACAGCCTGTGCGGCGTCCAGGGGGCTCATGACGCCCTTGAGGATGAACGGCAGGTCTGCTAGCTCGCGCAGACGGTCCAGCGTCTCCCAGGTTACGGACGCCAGGTGGTTCGGCCCGTCGTGGGCGCGCGCGCCGGGTCTGCGCCCGGGCATCGGGTGCAGGATCGAGCGGTCGCGGCGGCTGTGATACGGCGTGTCGACGGTGAGGCAGACGGCGTCGTAGCCGGCGTCACGTACCCGGGTCAGCACGTCGCGCGCCCAGTCGAGGTCGCCCTGCATGTAGAGCTGGAAGACCTTGGGGCCGTCGGCGCACGCCGCTACCTCTTCGAGGCTGGGCGGCGTCATGATGCTCATGCTCATCATCGTGCCGTACTGGGCCGCCGCCTTGGCGAAGCCGATAGCGCCGTCGGGCGAGAGGTGCTGCATCGAACCGATGGGCGCCAGGATAACGGGGCTGCGCAGCTTGTGGCCCAGCAGCGTGGTGGACGTGTCGATGTGCGAGACGTCGACGAGGACGCGGGGGATGAAGCCCCACTTGTCCAGCGCCAGGCGGTTGCGGCGCATCGTGGTCTCGGACTCTGACGCGCCGACGAGGTAGTCCCAGGCCGGCTGGCTGAGGTTCTTGCGCGCCGCCTGGACGATCTGCTGGGTGGTCTGGAAGTCGGGGGCCATATCAGTTCGCCTTAGCAGAGCGCCGGGAACGACCAGCGCCGAAGGCGCTTCGCATCCTGACGGCTGCTCCGTGGCCGTATGAGAGAAAAGAGATGTGGGGGACACCCCCACACCCCCAGCAGGGCGCTGCGCCCCTGCACCCAGCATTCGTGTTGAGTGCCCTCGACAGACTCATTGCTAGCTGAGGCCGGGCAGCACGACCGGCTTGACCTCTCTGCCCTCCGCCATGCCCTGCAGCGCTTCGTGCACACGCGAGAGCGGGAACTGGTTGGAGAGCACGCGCTCGAAGTTGATGCCGCGCTTGGTCGAGAGGAAGGTCAGCGCCGAAAGATAGTGGCGCGCCTCACCGGCCCGGAAGCCGATGTACGTCTTCGTACCGATCGAGTACGGCTTGTCTGGCAGGCCGCCGGCGCCGATCGAGAGGAAGCGCCCGCCCGGCCGCGTGAAGTCCAGGCCCTCAGGGATCGCCGCGCCGGCCGCGCACTGGATCACGACGTCGGCGCCGCGATGACCCGTGCGGTCGAGCACCCAGTTGTGGCGATCGGCGACGTCGCGCATTTCTTCGATGTTCAGGCAGTCGTCGGCGCCCCACTCCTTCGCCACATTGAGTCGCGAGGACGGCGCGCCGATCACGTGCACCGTGTTGGCGCCACGGTCGCGCGCCACGGCCAACGCGTAGAGGCCGATGGGCCCGGAACCCTGGATGACCACCGTCTCGTGCGGCGCGATCGGGCCGAGCAGCTCGAAGCCGTGCATGACGGTGCGCAGCGCGCAGGCGGCGGAGGCTGCGAGTGGCGAAGGTACGTTGTCGGGGATGCGGATCACGTCGGAGCCGGTGGGCACGTAGTGCAGCTCTGCGCAGCCGCCGAGCAGGTAGGGGTACTTCTCGACGTCCTGACGTCCGAAGCGGCCCGCGTTGGGGCAGAGCGTGGGGTCTGCGGCGACCGTGCAGTAGTAGCAGTGGCCGCACCAGGGGTAGGCCATGAGGATGCGGTCGCCTGGCTTCAGCGGCTGGCCCAGGATGTCGAAGCGCTCACCCTTGATCTCGACGATGCGGCCGGCGGTCTCGTGGCCGGGGATGTAGGGCAGCGCCTGGGCGCGCATCATGCCTTCCCAGAAGTGCACGTCGGTGCCGCAGAGGGTCGCGGCCTCCACCTCCGCCAGCATCGCGGTGTCTTCGAGTTCGGGTACGGGGATGTCGCGGACCTCGACGGCCCCCTTGAATGACGTGACGAGTGCCGCGCGCGCCATCTACTGCGACTTCTTTTCGATTTTGACGCCGGCCTCTTCCTCGATCGTGATCAAGGTGGCCGACATCAGCTTGTCGCCGAGGCCGCGAGCCATGCTGCGCACGTAGACCTGCGAGGCGGCGGCCGCGACCGTCGTCGGCACGTTCATTTCGCGCGCCGCCTCCACGCAGAGACCGACGTCCTTGGCAGTCAGCGCTAGGGTGAAGCTGGGGTTATCGAAGTTGCGCTCCAGCAGCCTCGGGATGCCCTGCACGAAGCGTGACGAACTGCTGACGTTCCAGATCTCGTACAGCTTCTCCGCGTCGATGCCCGCCTTAACGCCGATGGCCAGCGCCTCCTGCACCAGCAGGCTGGAGGCGTGGATCATCATGTTGTTGGTCAGCTTGAGGATGTTGCCTGAGCCCACCGGCCCTACGTGGAAGATGTTCTTGCCGAAGTGCTCCAGCAGCGGCCGCGCCCGTTCCAGCGTCGCCGCCTCAGCGCCGACGAAGATGGTCAGCGTACCGTCCTCGGCGCCCATGACCATGCCGCTGAGCGGCGCGTCCATGAAGTCGACGCCCTTCGCGGCCTCGATGCGGCTGAGGCGCTTCACGGCGCTGGGCAGGTTGGACGAGAGGTCGATGTGCAGCATGCCCGCCTTCGCCCCGTCGAGGATGCCGTTCTCGCCGAGCACGGCGTCGTCCACCTCCGGCGGCCCCGGCAGCGACGTGAATACGACCTCCGAGGCCTCGGCGACTCCCGCCGGCGACTCTCCCCAGACGGCGCCCAGCTCGATCAGGTTGGCGGTCGCCTCCTGGCGCTTGTCGTAGACGGTGACATCGTGTCCGGCCTTGAGCAGGTGGCGCGTAATCGGGTTGCCCATGTGCCCGGTGCCAATGAAGCCGACTTTCATGGAGTGCTCCTAACTGACGGTGCCGGGCAAGCGTAGAGCGCCGGTCTTCGCGACAGGCGCTCCATGCGGCCCTTTAGCGGGGGCTCCGGGGGTGTCCCCCGGCTTTCAATACTCGATCTGCAGGCCGTAGAGGTCGACGCAGTTCGAGACGGTCATGGCGAAGCGCTCTGCGTCCGGAATGCCGTCGAAGATGTCGTCCAGGATCGCCTGCGACTTCGGGAAGGTCGAGTCGTGGTGCGGGAAGTCGCTGCCCCACATCAGGTTCTTGACGCCGATGTCGTAACGCGTGGCTAAACCCTGGCGGTCGTCCTCGAACGTCACTGTGAAGTTTTTGTGGAAGTAGTAACTAGGAGACTCCGTTAGCTCCGCCGGGATCTGGTCGCGCGGCACGCGGTAGGCCGCCCAGTCCAGGCGCTGCAGGTAGTGAGCCACCCAGCCGGTCTCCCACTCCGTGGGGACAAACTGGAGGTTGGGGAAGCGGGCGCAGATGCCGCTGCAGATGATGTCGCCCATGGTGTGGGCCATGGCGACCGGCCAGAGCGCGTAGCCCATAATCGGGCCCCAGTGCGTAGGCAGGCCCATGTTCGGCTGGGCCGTGGTCAGCACGTGCATGACCAGCGGCATGTTCAACTCCTGAGCGACGGCCCAGAACTTGTCATAAGATTTGTCTGAGTAGGGCCGGTCGACCGGCGGCACGCAGGGGATGTTGGCCGCCACATGGCCCATGTTCTTGACGCGCCGCAACTCCTCGATGCCCTTGTCGATGTCTTGCAGCGGGATGCAGGCGGTGGGGAAGAGACGCTTTGGCGGCGCGCCGGAGCAGTAGTTGACGATCCAGTCGTTGAAGTTGCGGAAGGTGGCCGCGACAATCTCGATGTCCTGGATCGGGTAGACGCCGAACATGACGCTGGGCAGCAGCACCTCGGCGTCGAGGCCGTCGATCGCCTGATCCTTGATCCGCTCCAGGGGGTCGAGGATGCCGGGACGCAGGCCCTTGTAGCCCAGCTTGATCATCTCTTGCGTCTCGGGGTCGTTGGCGTAGTGGCCCGCGACGCCGAAGCGGCCTACTGGGAAGTTGCGATTGCTGCCGACTTGCAGCATGTCGCCGCGCTCCGGGTCGAAGACCATACGCGGCGCAGCGTCGCCGAAGCGCTCGGGCAGACCCTCGAAAATCTCTGCGGATTCGACGACGTGAGAGTCGCCGGAGATGCACAACTGTGGACGTGCCATACCCCGTTCTCCTCGCTACTAGCAGGCCGTGCTTACGGGTGGCCTGAAACTGCTCCTATCCTAGGCTCAGAGGTGCGATTGTCAACGGGTGAACGAGTGCGTAGGGCAGAGTGCAGAGGACAAAGGACGTAGGCGCATCGAAGTCGAAGCGTGCGCTTGTAGCTTCTGTGCTATGCCGATGCGCTATGCGCTTCCGCCGTAGACCATGAACTCCAGCAGATTGCCGTCCGGGTCGCGGGTGTAGAGGCTGGTTCCCGTGACGGAGCTGAGCGCCCGGCCACCCTCGCGCGGCACAGGTCCCTCGATTACTGCCGCGCCCGCGTTGTCGAGCACGGCGCGCGCCTCAGTCAGCGTCCCGTCCCAGACGAAGCAGAAGTCGCCGCATCCGGGTAGGGCGCTGGGGCCGCGCAGCGTGAACTTCGGATCCTGCCAGACCTCCGGCGGATGCACGTTGATCTTGTTGTTGCCAAAAGCCAGGGCGAACGCCCGCGACTTGCCGTCGCGCCAGTCCTGCACGTGCACCGGCGTGAAGCCCAGCTTCTCGTAGAAGGCGATCATCGCCTCGGGCTGCGCCGTCGGGATTGCCGCGTGGTCGAAAGATGCGATGGGCATGGTTAGCTCCCGTAAGTGATAGGCGCCTGGGTCGCACCTTCAGCGGGGGTACGGGAGTGTCCCCCGTCTTTCAACGCCGAAGCCGCGTGGTCGAAAGATGCTATGGGGATTTGCTGACCTCCTAGCGCTGCGCAGATGGTGGGTGGGCGGCGCAGCACTGTCAACGGCTGTTGTCTTGCCAGCCGGCCCGGTCTGGAAATACGATTGCGCCCCGCCGTGTACACGCTGGAGGCGTCTGATGAAGCGCAGCACGCAACGGATCCTGACCACGCACGCCGGCAGCCTTTCCCGCCCGAACGACCTGATCGAGATGTACCGGGACAACGCGCCGGACACCACGGTTGAGCCCCGGCTCAAGTCGGCGGTCGCTGCTGTGGTGCGCGAACAGGTCGCCGCCGGCGTCGACGTGGTGAATGACGGCGAGTTCGGCAAGCCGTCGCGCGGGCCGGTGGACTACGGCGCCTGGTGGTCCTACGTCTACGACCGCATCCAGGGCTACGAACTCCGCGAGCTGGCGCCGGGCTCGCCGAACCCTCTGCAGCTCGGCAGCCGGGATCGTACGGAGTTCCGTCAGTTCTACGAAGAGGACGGCGGCATGGGTAGCGGCGGTGGCCGCGCCGCCGCCAGCAACCGGCTGGCGCAACTGGTCTGCGCAGGTCCCGTCAAGTACACCGGACAAGCCCTGATCCAGCGCGACATCGCCAACTTCAAAGCAGGGCTCGAGGGCGCAAACGTCGAAGAGGCGTTCCTGCCGTCCGTCTCGCCCGCGACGCTGCAGATCCTGCGCAACGAGTACTACAAAGACTCGCGCGACTATGTCTGGGCTCTGGCTGAGGGCATACGCGAGGAGTACCGGGCCATCGTCGACGCGGGCCTGCTGCTCCAGATCGATGACCCGGCGATCGTTGACCTCTACGACTGGTGGTTCTCGCTGGAAAAGGGCATGGGCGAGTATCGAGCCTGGGCGGAAATGCAGGTCGATGCGGTCAACCACGCCCTGGAAGGCATCCCTGAGGACCGGGTGCGTTTCCACATCTGATGGGGCAGCTGGCACGGCCCGCACACCTCGGATGTGCCGCTGAAGGATGTCGTAGACCTGGTGCTCAAGGTCAAGGCGCAGGCCTATTCCGTCGAGGCGGGCAACGTGCGCCACGAGCACGAATGGAAGGTCTGGCGCGATGTCGCAAAGTTGCCCGAGGGCAAGATTCTGATTCCCGGCGTCGTGAGCCACGCGACCAACGTTATCGAGCACCCAGAGCTGGTAGCGGACCGCCTGATCAACTACGCGGCTGTCGTGGGACGAGAGAACGTCATCGCGGGCACGGACTGCGGCCTGGGAGGCCGGATTCACCCCCAGCTTGCCTGGGCAAAGCTCCGTACTCTGGGCGAGGGCGCGGCGCTGGCCAGCCGGCAGCTCTGGAGCTAGGCGAGGTCAGAGACTGTTAAAGCTTTATACTTCGAGCCGCCGCTGGCATTGAAAGCCGGGGGACACCCCCGGACTCTTGCCAAAGGGGCGTCCAGGTGTTCTTGCTGCGGTAAAAGAGCGCCCCTAGAGAGGTAACGAGCGCGCATGCCGACGGTCAACGTCAACGGCTATGAGGTTTACTACTACGACGACGACTTCACCGATCCCTGGAAGAAGAGCGAGGTCGTCCTGATCAACCATTACGGCGTCGGCGACTCCACGCTGTACAACCGCTGGGTACCGACCCTCGCCAGGGAGTACCGAGTCATCCGCTGGGACCGGCCGGGGCACGGCAGGTCAGAGAAGCCGCCGCTCGACTTCAAGATGACGGTCGAGGGCATCATCGGCCAGTTCATCGGCTTCCTGGACGCGATCGGTGTGCAGAGCGCGCACTTCATCAGCGACAAGGTGGCGTGCGCGGCGAGCATTGCTGTGGCGGTGACGCATCCGGAGCGCGTGAAGACGCTGACGTTGGCATCGAGCTTCCTGCACGTGCAGCGCATGCGGGAGAACTTCATCCGCTCGGCGCAGGCGGTGCTGGACGAGGGCTCCTGGATCAACGGCTTCAAGGCTTACGCCGCCCGCAATCACGACGACCAGAGCTTCGACGAGCGCATGCGTGACCTCTACTACCAGGAGGTCTGGGCCCGCACTCCCGCGCACATCACTTCGGCGGCGTTCTCGCTGGTGCAGGACCCGGCCTTCGACGTGACGGCGTTGCTGTCGAAGGTGACGCAGCCGACCCTGCTGCTCAGCCCGGACAACGGCGGCACGCTGGTCACGATGGAGGAGCAGAACCTGATCCGCGACACCATCCCCAACTGCGAGCAGGAGGTGTTCCACGGCGCCACCGCGATGCTGCCGTACTACGAGCCGGAGTGGTGCGCGGAGCACGCCCTGAACTTTATCCGCAAGCACTCGGGGTCATAGCCATGACGAAGCGGGTCTGTGTGATCCCCGGCGACGATGCCTCCCCCGAGGCGGTGCTGCCCGCCCTCGGCGTCGTCAAATCGCTCGAAGCGGACATCGAATGGGTCGTGCTGCCCACCGGCGAGGAGGGCACAGCGCTGCACGGCGACGCCTGGGGCCAGGTGTGCAAAGACGCCGTCGACTCCTGCGACACGACCTGGTTCGGCTCCTCCAGCGGTAAGACGCCGGTGATTGCGCACCTGCGCTGGGGTAAGGGCACCTACGCCAACATCCGTCCCGTGAAGTACATGCCTGGCGCAAAGAGCCCGCTGGCCCACCCCGAGGGCATCGACTTCGTCATCGTGCGGGAGAACATGGAGGATATGTACTCCGGCGTTGAGGGCGACCTCGAGGCGCTGCAGCCGCTGGCGTTCGTCAACCGTCGGACCGGCAAGCCGATCCCGTCAGGCGGCGGCAAATTCGCGATCAAGGTGATCACGGAAGTCAACACGCGCCGCATCGTCGAATACGGCTGCAGGTTGGCGTTGCAGCGCAAGGCGCAGGGCTACCCCGGGCGACTCACCGTTTCGTGCAAATACAACGTGCTGCGCGAGTCGGACGGGCTGTTCCGGCGCATCGCGCGCGAGGTCGCGGCTGGCTACCCGGAGCTGCAGTACGAGGACTTCATCGCCGACGACTTCGCGCGTCGCATCGTCGCGGAGCCGCACCGGCTCGATGTCGTCGTGCTGCCCAATCTCTACGGCGACATCTTCTCCGACGAGGCCTCGGCGCTGGTCGGCGGGCTGGGCGTGGCGCCCAGCGGCTGCTACAGCGACGACTTCGCCTACTTCGAGTCCGTGCACGGCTCGGCGCCGGATATTGCCGGCTAGCACATCATCAACCCGACCGCCACCATGCTCTCCGCCGCGATGATGCTGCACCACCTCGGCTTCGAGGAGGACGGCGAGCGCCTGGAGCGCGCGATCGAGGCCGTTTACGCCGAAGGGCGCGCGCTCACGCCTGACCAGGGGGGCACCGCCCACACTCAGGACTTCTGCGACGCGGTGCGCGCGAAGCTGTAGTCGAAACGTTAGAGTGAAGCCGCGTTGGAAGGCGGGGTACAGAGGGCAGAGCCTCTTGATGGGGGCGTGGGGTGTTCCCCCCAGCTTCTCCTTGATTTAAGAGGCGGAGCAGCGCGATAGCAATGCGCAGCTTCCCGCCCGTGCAGCGTTAGAAAGGACCTTTCATGTCCACGATGACCGGCGGCCAGGCGCTCGTCCAGCAGCTCAAGCGCGAGGGCATAGACACGATCTTTGGGCTGCCCGGAGTGCAGCTCGATTGGGCCTTCGATGCGGTCTACGAGGAGCGAGAGCACTTTAAGGTCTACCACACCCGCCACGAGCAGGCCTGCGCCTACATGGCCGACGGCTACGCGCGCTCGACCGGCAAAATCGGCCTCTGCATGGTCGTGCCCGGTCCCGGCCTGCTCAACGCCGCCGGAGCCCTCTCCACGGCCTACGCCGTGTCGTCGCCGGTGTTCGTGGTCACGGGTCAGATCGAGTCGAAGAACATCAACAAGGGCAAGGGCCTGCTGCACGAGATCAACGACCAGCTGGGGATGATCTCGCACGTCACCAAGTGGCAGGCGCTGGCGCTCACACCCGGCGAGATCCCCGGCCTCGTCCATGAGGCAGTGCGCCAGCTCAAGACGGGCCGTCCACGTCCGGTGGAGGTCGAGGTGCCGCCGGACGTCTTCGAGGCGAAGGCGGAGGTGACGCTGCTCGACCCGGAGACTTACGAGCGCCCTGGCCCGGACCCTGACCTGATCGACAAGGCGGCGCGGCTCCTGGGCAAGGCGAAGAACCCCGTGATCTTCTCCGGTGGCGGCGTGCTCTCAGGCGGCGCCTGGGCGGAGCTGCAGCGCCTGGCGGAGACGCTGGAAGCGCCGGTGATCATGAGTAACAACGGCAAGGGCGCCCTATCGGATCGCCACCACCTGGGGCTGCCGATGCGCGCCATGGCTGAGATCGCGCCGGACGCGGACGCGGTGCTGCTGGTCGGCACGCGCTTCGTGCAAGGGATCATGGCCCAGATCGTCCAGGGCTGGCTCACCTCGGAGAAGGCGCTGATCCAGATGGACGTCGACGACGCCGAGATCGGGCGCAACTACCCGCCGACCGTGGGTATCGTCTCAGACGCACGGAAGGGCCTCGCGGCGCTTGCAGAGCGGGTCGAGCGCTACAACACGGTACGTGAGTCTCGCCGCGAAGAGTTACTGGGACTCAAGCAGTATCTGGCAGAGGACGCCATGCGTCAGCAGCCCCAGGCCGCCTACGGCATGGCGGTCCGTGCTGAGCTGCCGGAGGACGGCGTGCTGGTGCAGGAGAGCACCCAGGTGGGGTACTGGAGCAGCGCCGCCTTCCCGGTCTACCAGCCGCGCACGTTCCTCACCTCCGGCTACCAGGGCACCCTGGGCTACGGCTTCGCGACGGCGCTGGGGGCGCAGGTGGGCCTGCCGGACCGCAAGGTCGTCTCGATAAACGGCGACGGCGGCTTCTTCTACAACGTGCAGGAGCTTTCGACGATGGTGCAGCAGCGCATCCCGCTGACCGCCATCGTGTTCAACGACAACGCCTACGGCAACGTCAAGCGCATCCAGGAGACGCGCTTCGGCGGCCACACGATCGCCTCAGACCTGCACAACCCGGACATGCTCAAGCTCGCCGAGGCTTACGGCGTCGAGGGCCGCCGCGCCAACTCGCCCGCCGAGCTGCAGGCGACGCTGCACGACGTGCTCTCCCGCAAGGACCCGGTGCTAATCGAAGTGCCGGTCGGGCCGATGCCGCAGATGAAGTTCACGCCCCGCGCCCAGGCGTAGCTAGTCCGTCAACTGACGCCGGAGGTCTGCGATCAGCGCCGGCAGGCCAGCCAACGAAGCCGCCGCGCCGAAGATGTTGAAGTCCGGCCGTTTGACGATCACGTCGCAGCCGTACTCGTCCAGCAGCCCCGTGTAGAAGCCCTCGACGTCCTCGAAATCGACGCCGAGTCGCACGATGCTGCCGCCAAGCGACCGCCAGAAGACAAGGGTCCCCAGGCGCGGTCTCGCGGCGTGGCGGCGTTGACCAGCACGTCGAAGGCGTCATGCGCGGTGAATAACGCCTCCAGCGCGTCGCGGTCGAGCACGTCGACCTGCCGGAACGCGGCGCCGGGTACCGCCTGCTCCGCCGCCGCTATGCGCTCCAGCGAGCGGCCGCAGCCCGTCACACTCGCCCCGGCTGCCAGCAGCTGCCGCACCGCCGCCAGCCCTATGCCGGACGTCCCTCCGAGCACGATGGCCCGCTTACCGTTGAGGTCCATGAAGTCTCCGAATCTAGTGTGTTCTGGGTCGGGGCCACCGGAGGCCCACGTGTCGCCCTTGATCAGGCCTTGATCTCCGCCAGTGCGCGCCGGAAGCCGTCCTGCAGTACACCGACCTCCGAGGAGTAGCCCAGCAGCAGCACGCCCGCTTCCCGCCACTGCCGGGCCTGCGCCGCGTTGGAGACGAGCATCGCCGTGGTCTTGCCGTGGCGGTTGGCCGCTTCGATGATCATTTGCCGGCGCTCGTCCAGCACGCGAGCTTCGTCTGGTGTGCCGTAGACGCCGAGGTCCTGCGCCAGGTCGGTCGGGCCCAGAGTCAGCGCATCGATGCCAGGCATCGCTGCGATCGCGTCCAGGTGGTCGAAGGCGGCGCCCGTCTCCAGCATCACCGTGACGAAGACCTGACTGTTGGCGTACGCCATGCGTTCGGACATCGATAGGTTGGTTTCGTACTCGTTGGCGGGCCCGTTGCCGGCCTGCCCGCGCGAGCCCAGCGGCGCGTAATAGGCCGCCTGCACGATTTCGGCAGCCTGTTCCGCCGTATCAACCTGGGGGCAGTGCAGGTTCCAGACGCCCACGTCCAGCAGGCGCGTGATCCACTCGCGGTTGGCCACCGGCGGCCGCACCACGATCGGGAAGTCTATCGCGCGGGCCAGCAGCGCCATGTCCGCTACGGACTCGATCGAGGGCGACGAGTGCTCCATGTCGAGGCGTGCGAAGTCGAGGCCTGAGGCCTTGAGCAGGGGCAGGATCGCCGGGTTACGCACCAGGTTGATCCAGGTGCCAAACTGCACCTCGCGGCGCTGCGCCGCGGCGCGAATCGGGTTGCCGTGCATGCCGTTTGTCTTTCTAGCTAGGCGAGGGATTGGCGATGCACCAGTCTAATGCCTGCAGGGATCGTCAGGTGCTCACGAGAGACGTGCCAGAGCTTCCTTGCGAGTAGATTGCCAGATTGCCGGCCTCCTGGCGCGGCTCTCGGCCTCCAAACCGTCGTTTCGAGATACAGGAGAGCCTTATAGTGGTGGCCGGCACGAATAGCTCAGGAGACTTGCCGTGAAGGTCACTCGCTTTTACACCGGCCCGGATAGCCGCACCCACTTCGAAGACCTGGATATCCCCACCTCAGCGGCACGCGGCCCCGGCGCCCGTTCGGAGCCCTTCGACGTGTCCGGCATGCTGGTGCGCGAGTCCAATGGCGATGCGCACTTCCTGGAGCTGCACGTGGCGCCGCGCCGCCAGCTCATCCTTTGCCTCGCCGGCGTCGTCGAAATCGAAGCGGGCGATGGCGCGAAACGCCGCTTCGGTCCCGGCGATATCTACCTGGCTGACGACCTCACCGGCGAAGGCCATAGCCATCGCGAGATCGAAGGGCCTGTGAAGCACGCCTGGGTGTTCTTGCCGTCGGAGATGGACCTCAGCGCTTGGGACAGCAAAGCGCCGTAGCTTCTAAAGGCGCTTCGGTCATCGGGTATAAGATCGATCCATGGCTACTTACATCCTGCTGCTCACCTTGACGCCGGAAGGTCAGATCATGGCCCTCGAGAATTCCGACTATCTTCAGCAACTCGAGCGCGAGATCAGTATTCCGGGCGTGCAGACCCTGGGCGTCTACGCGGTGCTCGGTGACTACGACTTCGTGACCTTGGTCGAGGCGAGCAGCAACGAGACCGTTGCGCAATTCTCAATCCAGCTCGGAGTCAAGGCGGGCGTGCATATCACGACGTTGCCCGTCGTACCCGCAGCGCGCCTATCGGAGGAAGGCGAAACTCCGCCGGCTCGGGGCGCCGTGGTGGAGGAGCGCCCGGAGCTATCGGCAAACTGAAGGTGGGGACACGCCGGTCAGGGGCCTGACGAGGTGTCTCAGGCTCGAAGTCTCGTGTTGATCAGCGCCCCCCACGTAGTCACGAATAAGGGCACGCAGTAGGTCAGCGGTATCTTCCAGTACAGGTCAGAGGCGAAGTCGCCGCCCAGGATCACGTTGCCCTGGTTGATCGACGTGATAATTGTGCCCACGACCGCCGCCGTGAGCAGCGACCGCTTGAGCATCGGCTGGTGGCGAAGGGCGTGGCTGAAGCAACGTGGCGCGCCGTCCAGCTGAAAGCGTGCGCGCCGTCCGTCACCGGTGCTGCAGGGGACTCCCGTCGCGTCCGGAGCAGTCATCGCGCGCAGCATCGTTTCTGAACGATGCAAATGCAAACGCTTTACCATTTCTTGTGGTTCGGACATCGTTCCGGCCATGGTACGCCTCAAAGGCCTGCCGACCGATTACGGCGAACGTCTGCGCAACCTGCCGCTGCCTGAGTTTGCGTCCACGCCCTGGATGCCGGGCCCGGATCTCAGGACGGCGCGCGTCGCCATCGTCAGCACGGCAGGTTTGCACCGCGCCGGCGGTGCTAAGTCTGGTCCAGAATCGCCAGGGCGTCGTCGAGCCCGCTGAGATCGCCGATGAGGTAGTCGGCGCCCGCGGCGGTCAGCCTCTCGCGGCTCGCCTCAGCGGCGCGGCCGATGGCGCGCATGCCGAACTCCTTGGCCAGCCGCATGTCGCCCTCCTGGTCGCCGACGAGCACCGACACGCCACCGAGATCGCCCACTACCAGGCCCAGCTCAGCCGCGGCCAGTCGCATGTGCTCCGGCCCCTTCATCACCCCGCTCGCCAGGTCTGTCCCGAGGACGATTCGGAAGCAGTGCAGGATGCCGACTGCCTGGAGACGGTCGCTCAGGCCCAAAGCGGGCGTGTTCGTCGTCAGGACCAGGGTGTAGCCGCAGGAGGCGAGCCGTCCGAGAACGTCCTTCACCTCAGGAAACAGCGCCAGGCGCTGTGCCGTGGCGTCCGGCCGGCGCTTCATGATCTCGTCGAGGACGCCGACGTCTTTGCCGGCGAGGGCAGCAAGCTCGGGCATCGCCTGATGGGCCGGCCGGCTGAGCAGGTAGGGCAGCTTGGCGCGAATAACGTCTTCCGGTATGCCGAGGTCTTCGACGGCTATCGAGGTGATCAGCGCCCGGATGTGTGACATGGAGTCGGCCAGCGTACCGTCCAGATCGAAGAAGATGATCTATCTGCGTAAGGATCCTCGCGGGGGCGATCTAGCGATCCTCTATGTTCAGGATAAAGGCAACGGAGTCTGACGTAGAATTGAGCCAGCGTTTGCCATCGCCGTCCAAGGAGTATTCATGAGTACCGAAACCATTCGACTCACGTCCCTCGCGTCCTGCGCCGGCTGCGCTGCCAAGGCGGGTCCCGGCACGCTGGCGGCGGTGCTCAAGCCCCTGATCGAGATGTTTCGTCCCCATGACCACCCGCGCCTGCTCGCCGGCGTCACCGACGACGCCGCCGTCTACCAGATCGACGACGAAACCGCCGTGGTGCAGACGATCGACTTCTTCCCGCCGGTGGTGGACGACCCGTATACGTTTGGGGCTGTGGCTGCGGCGAACGCGATGAGCGACGTCTACGCCATGGGCGGCGAAGTGGTCATGGCGCTCAACGTGGCGGCCTTCCCGGAGGACATGGCGCACGAGACGATCAGCGAGATCCTACGCGGCGGCGCCGAGACGGTGGCCAAAGCGGGCGGCATCATCGCCGGCGGCCACACGGTAATCGACGCCGAGCCGAAGTATGGGCTCTCCGTCATGGGGCTGGTGCACCCACAGCGCATCCTGGCCAAGACCGGCGCTCAGCCCGGCGACGCCCTTGTCCTGACCAAGGCGCTGGGTACCGGACTCGTGCTCACGGCCGCCAAGCGCGACGTTGTGCAGCCGGGGCACCTGGAGGCGGCGGTAGCGAGCATGTTGACCCTCAACCGCCACGCCTCGCACCTGGCGCTGGAGGCCGGCGCCCACGCCATGACCGACGTCACCGGCTTCGCGATCATCGGCCACTCCTGGGAGATAGCCGACCACAGTGGCGTGCACCTGACGCTGCGAGCGTCGGCGCTGCCGCTGCTGCCCGGGGCACTCGGCTACTCGGAGGCCGGCCTGGACTTCGGCGGCATGGGGCGCAACAAGGCGGGCCTGGAGCACAAGACGCGCATCGACCCTTCGCTCAGCGAACCGATGCGCCACCTGCTCTTCGACCCGCAGACCTCCGGCGGCCTGCTGATCTCGCTCTCGCCCGAAGCTGCTGAGAGCATGGTCGTGTCGCTGCGCGCCGACGGTTACCCGGCGGCCGTCATCGGCAGCGTCAGCGAGGGGACGGGAGTCTCGGTAGAGGTTTAGGCAGAGTTGTCAGCGGATTTCGAGCGGATAAGCGGATGAGCGTGTTCGCCACTGAATCCTCATATCGGCTACGCATCCTTGACTAGCCCCGTCGCAGTAATCTCTCATCGCCGCGGCGCATAGTGACGTGGCGGCGGTCCAGCTCTTCGAGGAAGGGCTGCACGTAGCGGCGGGAGCTGCCCAGCAGGTCGCGCACCTGGGCCATCGTGATCGTCTCTTGCGCCCGTAGCGCTCCCACCACGCGCGCCGTCATCTCGTCGAACGCCTCGCGCACGAACACGGCCCCGGAGCCGCAGTCGACTACGGTCCCGGTTTCGACCAGGTATGCCAGCAGCTCGTCCGGCGGCCGATTCTCTGTTGGCGGCGCGTACGGCGTCGCGCGCAGCGACGCTACGTAGGCGTCCGCGGCATGCTGCTGCGCCGGTGTGAGCTGCGGCGACCAGCCCGGCGTCGCGACCGCTTCGCC
>CAZNHI010000017.1:0-15785 GCA_964572535.1 uncultured Dehalococcoidia bacterium | reverse complement strand
ATGAACATGGGCGTGGGCGCGATGGGGCCGTACAACCACGCCAACGCGACGATTGGGCGGGCGTACGGGTTGCTGTCGCAGAACGCGCAGGGCGGGTCGGTGCCGGGCGAGACGTACATGGGGTCGCTGGGCAACGGCTACACGTATAACAACCTGACGTTCGCGGAGAACGAGGAGCGCAGCCCGTGGGAGCCGCTGCACGTGAGCAAGGGCTTCAAGGCGTCGGACAGCACGGTCAGCATCTTCTGGGGCAATCGCAGCACGACGTTCAACCTGGGGCTGCGGGAGGCGCACTGGCGGGAGCACGTGCGCGACATGCTCAAGGGCACGGACCAGCTGACGGCGCCCTGCCTGCTGCTGGACCCGATCACGGCGCGCCAGTTCATCGACAGGGGTGGCTTCGACACGAAGGAGAAGCTGGTCGACTGGCTGTACGAGACGGCGCAGATGCCAGCGGGGGAGTACTGGGACCTGCAGCTGATCCAGAACTACATCTACCCGCGCGCGACCTTCGGCGAGGAGCCATTCGCGAGCAAGCTAAAGGCGGCGCCGGACGAGCTGATCCACACGTTCAACAAGCCCGAGATCAACGTGGTGTGCGTCGGCGGTGAGGCCAACGGCTACTGGCAGATCATGGGCGCGAACTACCGGACGACGGTGAGCGTGGATGCGTGGGGGTAGGCGTTCGCCATCTAGACGAAAATCTCGTTTAGGCCTCCGTGTCGTTCCACCTTGAAGATAAAGGGCGGAGTGGTGACCGTGGCCCGTCGAAGGATATTGTCGTAAGCGCGCGCGAAGCATCGCATCGTGTCCCACTTCGTCTCCTCAGCTCCCCACAAATAAAACGCACCGACGTTGTGAGTTCGTAGGGCAGCCAACTCCGGGGAGTTATTGTGGTAATTGTGGTCCTGGCCAATCACAGTCCATCCCCAGCCACCCACAATCGGAAGCCATACGTCGTCGGGGGCAGCCATGTCAAAGTGGGCCTGGTGGTATTCGACTGTTATGCCTCGAGGCTTGAGGTAATCAATCAGGGCCTTCGGTATGGCGGTTCCTACGCTTCGGTCGAAGAAGAGAATCACGCCACGGCTGAAATGCCCTCGAAAGTGAGAGCTGCTCTGACATCCGGTTCGGGCAAACCAAAGTCTGCAGCTATCTCCCGTATGGACTCACCTGCAAGGCTGCGCCCCTTCAGCGCCCACGTTGGAACGCCTCCAACCATGGGGGATCCGTATGAGATACGTGGATCTATGAGTACTGGCGATGATCTACCTGCGACGTGCCAAGTGATGGCCAGGCCGTGCTCGTAGTCAAACTCCAAGAAGCGGTCACCGATCAAAGGGGCCCAGGCGGTTTGACCTGCCGAGTTGGCGACAATGAGGGCATCAAGTCTGTTATCAGGTTCAAAATCCTGCAGATGGAGCAGGAGATTCAGACCTTCGGTTCGCCAACGAAGTTCTGCGAACGGAAATTCAGCCTGAAGTGTTTGGGCAGCATACTCTCGCGCCTTCCTGATCTTCTGCAAAGACAGTCCCAAGTTCCGAAACGTTGCTACAAAGGCGACCTCTATGAGTTGAAGGTAGGAGAGGGGAACTCTCTTCTCCTTGCCGGGTAATGCAGGGCCAAGGCGACTTGTCGAGTAGTGCCAGTAGGAGACTGTTCCGACCGGTGCGTGCGCATAGCGAGCAGCTGCTGACACTGGATAAGCAGGCAAATAAAGCCTGCGACGCCACGGCTCAGGCATTGTGCGATCAGCTACCAACGTCCGCTATTCCTCCGGCCCGCAATAGTCTTGGGAGATTGAGTGAGTCTACCACGGCCTTGGGCAGTTGCATTATTCCAGATCGAGAACATATGGTCTAGCCTGCCTTCTCCTACGCTTCTGGAGTAGCTAGTCCTTGCTAACCTCGGCGCTCCAGGCTGGCGCGCCAGTGCGCCACACCCTCATCCGTGCAGGGCGCGTAGACCTTTTCGGAGGTTAGGGGGAGGTCGCGGATGCGGACGCCGCAGGCGTCGAAGACGGCGTTGGCGATCGCGGAGGCGACCGGCGTTGTGGGGCCTTCGCCGATCGCCTTGATGTTGTAGGGGCCGACGCCGTGCTCGGTCTCCAGCAGCACCGTCGTGAGGGGTGGCAGGTCGCGCGAGGTGGGTAGCTTATAGTCGCGCCCAGCGAGAGGTTGGTGACGCGCCCGTCTTCGACGCGCATCTCCTCCATGAGGGCGTAGCCGATGCCGCCGTTGATCTGCCCGGTGTGGCCGAGCGGGTTGAGGATGCGGTCTACGGCGTTGAGGGCTTCGAGGCGCTCACGGGCGGACTCGGCTACTCCGTTGTGCATGTCTATATCTCCTGATCTACTACGAGGGCGGGCGAAGGCGCATCGGCGTACAGTAGATGGGTGGGCTGGTGACCGCAGGGACGCAGCCCCCCGTCTATGAAAGACCGCAAGCGCGCGACGAGTTCTCGTCGCCAGACCAGCAAGTCCACGGCCCGCGCCTCGAACGGCGGCGGGCGGTCGCCGCGTAAGCAGAGCGCGAGCGGCGCTTCGGCGTGGCGACGCTTCGACAAGCGCTGGCTGGTGTTTATCCCGGCGCTGGCGATCGTTTGGCTCTCGTACTCCTATGCACGCATCGCGGTGACGCTGCCGTCGCCGGCGCGCGTGATCGAGGGAGCCCAGGGTATCGACATTCTGGACCGCGACGGCGACCTGATCTTCGCCTTCGGCGACGAGCCGGGCTCGGGGCGCGTTGTGCCGCTCGACGAGCTATCGCCGCACGTGATCGACGCGACGCTCGCGGCGGAGGACGCTGAGTTCTGGGACCACCCGGGCGTCAACGTGAAGGGCCTGGCACGCGCCGCCTACGAAAACGTGGCGTTCTGGGAGAACGGCGGCTTGTTCAAGGGCTCCGGCGGCAGCTCGATCACTCAGCAGCTGGCGAAGAACCTCTACATCAAGCCGGAGGAGCGCGCCAACCGCAGCCCCAAGCGCAAGCTGGACGAGGCGCTAATCGCGTTCGAGCTGACGCGGCGCTACTCGAAGGAGCAGATACTCGAGTGGTATCTGAGCAACAACTACTACGGCAACGGCGTCTACGGCATCGAGTCGGCGTCTTACCGCTACCTGAGCAAGCCGCCGTCTGAGCTGACGCTCGCGGAAGCGGCGTTCCTGGCCGGGCTGCCGCGCTCTCCCGGCTACTACGACCCGATCGGCAACTACGAGGCGGCGGTCGAGCGTCAGGAGCAGGTACTGAGCCTGATGGTGCGCCACGGCTTCATCTCCGAGCAGGAGATGGACGAGGCGCTGGCCCAGCCGGTGGCGCTGAAAGAGGGGCGCGGCCCGAACGAACGGACGGTGGCCGATGACCTGCTGGCGCCGCATTTCGCGGAGTACGTGCGCGAGCAATTGCCGGTGCTGCTGGGACAGGAAAAGGTGCAGGGCCACCTCACGGTCACGACGACGCTGGACCTGGACCTGCAAGCCATGGCGGTAAAGGCGGTAAAAGACCAGATCGCGAAGCTGGAGTCGCAGGGGGTGACGAACGGCGCGCTGGTGGCCATCGACCCGGCGACCGGCGAGGTGCGGGCGATGGTCGGCAGCTACGACTTCACCCGCGACGACATCAGCGGCCAGGTGAACAACGCCACGGCGCTGAACCAACCGGGATCGACGATGAAGCCGGTGACCTACCTGACGACCTTCCTGAAGGGCTGGTCGCCAACCACGAGGATCACGGACGAGCCAATTACGATCGGGCAGGGCGATGCCGCCTTCCGGCTGGGCAACGCGGACGGGAAGTATCGCGGCGAGGTGACGGTACGCACTGCGCTGGGCAGCTCGCTGAACGTGCCCGCGGTGAAGGCTCTGCAGTACTCGGGCCTGGAGACCGTCTATAACCTGGCGCGCCGCATGGGCTTGAGCACGCTGCGCGAGCTGGGCAACTACGGACCGTCGTTCACGCTGGGTGGCGCCGACGTCTCGCTGCTGGACATGACCTTCGTCTACTCAGTGCTGGCCAACTACGGCGAGCAGGCGGGCATGCCCAGTGTCCTGGGGCTGCCGGAGGGCTCGCGGCCGCTGGACCCGATTGCAGTGTTGAAGATCGAGGACAGTGACGGCGACGTGTTGTGGGAGGCGGAGCACCGGCGGGTGCGCATCACGCCGGCGGACCAGACGTACCTGATCACTGACATCCTGTCGGACGACTCGGCGCGGGCTTCGATGTTCGGACTGAACAGCCCGTTGAACCTGCCGCGGCCGGCGGCGGTGAAGTCTGGTTCTTCGGACGAGACGCGCGACGCCTGGACTATCGGCTACACGCCGCAGCTGGTGTCGGGGGTCTGGGTGGGCAACGCGAACAACGCGCCGATCCCCAATGGCACCAGCACCTACACGGCGGCGCCGATCTGGCGCGCCTTCATGCTGGCGGCGTTACAGGGGCAGCCGGCGCTGGCGTTCCAGAAGCCGGGACAGGAGCAGCCGCGCGCGGGCCAACAACAGGCGACGCCAAAGAGTCAGGAGCCAGTGCAGGGAGCCGGGCTGAAGGCGACGAAAGAACCAAAAGACAACAAGCCTACGCCGAAGCCCAAGGCCACGGAGACGCCGCGACCGACGCGTACCCTGAGGCCCCCGGACCCGACATCGACACCGTCGTCAACGCCAACACCTCGCCCGACGCGCACGCCGCAAACAAACGACGACGATTAAGTAGCTGCCACGCTCCGGTAGCGCCGCAGGTGGTCCAGGACGGCGCGCCAGTCCTGCGGCAGCGGTGATGCGGTCCACGGAGTGGGGGGCTTCGAGGTGCTCGCGGGGCGGAACCAGCGGTGGTCGTAGTGGGCGCGCCAGCCCTCGATCTTGAAGCAGGCGACGCGGCCGGGGCCGAAGACGCGGCGGCCCTGCATGCGTGGCGTCTGGGCGCGATGAATCTCGCCCCTACGGGTGCAGGGCGCGGTAGACCTTTTCGGAGGTTAGTGGTAGGTCACGCAGGCGCACACCGCAGGCGTCGAAGACGGCGTTGGCGATCGCGGGGGCGACGGGCGTCGTGGGGCCTTCGCCGATCGCCTTGATGTTGTAGGGGCCGACGCCGTGCTCGGTCTCGAGCAGCACCGTCGTGAGCGGTGGTAGATCGCGCGAGGTCGGCAGCTTGTAATCGCCCAGCGAGAGGTTGGTGACGCGCCCATCTTCGACCCGCATCTCCTCCATGAGGGCGTAGCCGATGCCGGCGACGATGCCGCCGTTAATCTGCCCCGTGTGCCCGAGCGGGTTGAGGATGCGGCCGACGTCGTGCGCGGAGACGAAGTTGAGCAGGCGGATCTCGCCGGTGTCGGGGTCGACTTCGACCTCGGCGACCTGGGCGTTGAAGCCGGTGATGTGCGACATCTCGCCGAGGCCCTCCATCTGGGTCTTGCGGCCTGAAGTCACGGCCTGATTGGCCTCCGCCAGCATGTCCTTCCACTGCACGGTCTCGTTCAGGGTGGTGGTACGCAGCGTGTCGCCGATGAGCTCGATGCTATCGGCGGGCCACTCGAGGCGGCGGGCGGCGAAGGCTATGAGCTCCTGGCGGGCGGCCTGCGAGGCTTCGTGGACGACGGCGGAGTTGACACGCGCGGCCCAGCTGCCGGCTACGCCGGAATCGAAGGGGACGGCGTCCGTGTTCCAGATGTCGAGCTTGATACGGTCCATGGGCAGGCCCAGTTCTTCGGCGGCCATCTGGATCATGATCGTGTAGGTGCCGGAGCCCTGGTCGAAGATCGGCGTGCCGAGGCTGACACTGCCGTCGGGGTTGAAGGTGATCGAGCCGTTGCCGATGCCGCCGCCGGGGGGCCGCTCGCCGATGGCGACGCCGCGGCCGACGTTCCTGGGCTTGTGGGCGCGGTAGTTGGCGGCGTCGACGGCGGCCTGCAGGGTCTCGCGGGCGCGGACGTGCTCGAAGGTGACGCCGAACGCCGCTTCGTCGCCTTCGCCGACCAGGTTTCGCATGCGGAAGTCGACCGGGTCCATGCCGATGGCGTGCGCCAACTCGTCGACGTGGGACTCGATGGCGAAGACGGCCTGCGACTCGCCGGGGCCGCGCATATAGCCGCCGGGGATTGTGTTGGTGTAGACGTGCGCGGCCTCGATGCGGGTGTTGGCGATGGCGTAAGGACCAGCCGCCTGCTCCGGCCCGAAGATGATGCCGCCGGGCTTGAAGGCGCCGTAAGCTCCGCCGTTGACGTAGAACTGCACGTGGTGGGCGGTGATGCTGCCGTCGCGCTTGAGGCCGGTGCGGTAGCGGATCAGGGTGGCGTGACGCGGGTTGCCGGAGAGCAGCTCGTCCAGGTAGTCGTTGACCATGCGGACGGGCTTACCGGTGGTCTTCGCGAGGTGGTAGCAGATGGGGAGCAGGACGGGCGTGGCCTTGGCGCCGAAGTCGCCGCCGATGTAGGTGTGGTGCACGAGCACGGAGCCGGCGTCGACGCCGATGACGCCGGCGAGGCCCATCTTGGTGACGTGGGGCATCTTGCTGCCGGCCCAGAGGTTGATCCGGCCGTCGGGATCGATGGCGACGGCGCAGTTCTGGGGCTCCAGGTAGCCCTGGTGCTGGCGCTGGGTGTAGTAGGTGTTCTCGATGACCAGGTCGGCCTCGGCGAAGCCCTTCTCGAGGTCGCCGCGGTCGTCGGAGCGGGAGGTGTAGACGTTGGAGGGCGTCTTGAGGGGCAGGAGCCCACCGAAGGGGCCGGGCCCGGGCGTGGCGGTGACGCCCTCGTAGGTGTTGAAGTCGGGGTGGATGACGGGCGCGCCGGGCTGCATCGCCTCTTCGAGGTCGAAGACGGCAGGCAGCTCCTCGTACTCGACTTCGATCAGGTCGAGCGCGGCCTGTGCGGTGTCTTCGTCGATGGCGGCAACGGCGGCTACACGCTCGCCAACGAAGCGGACGCGGTCGTGGGCGAGGATGGGCATGTCTTTGAGGTTGCTGCCGTAGAGGCCGTCGCCCACGTCGGCGCCGGTGATCACGGCAAAGACGCCGGGGAGCTTCCTGGCTTCGGAGGTGTCGATCTTGAGGATGCGGGCGTGGGAGTAGGGGCTGTAGAGCACCTTGCCCCAGAGCACGCCTTCGAGAGGCAGGTCAGAGGAGTAGAGGGCGTGTCCGGTGACCTTTTCGACGCCGTCCACGCGTCCGATGGGCTGTCCCAAGACCTGGTTTGTCACAGAGATATCCTCACCCTTCCAGAACAGAGAATAGGGACTGAGATTGCTTCGCGAGCATTCTAACCTTGCGGCTGAGTGAAGTAACAGGTAACAAGTAGCAAGACGGAACAGCGGGAACAGATGGAACAGAAGGAACCGGAGCCGGGAACGGGGGTTGTCAGCGATGGCTGGACGCGTTGAGGGGAAGATAGCGGTTGTCGTGGGTGGCGGTCAGACGCCGGGCGAGACGATCGGTAACGGACGGGCGACGGCGGTGGTGCTGGCGCGCGAGGGCGCCACGGTGGCGGTGTTCGACCGCGAGCAGGAGCGCGCCCAGGAGACCGCGGACATGATCACTGCCGAAGGGCACAAGGCGTGGGCCGGCGGCGCCGACATCACGGACGAGGACTCCGTCAAGGCGATGATCGCCGCCGTCCTGGAGCGTGAGGGACGCATCGACATCCTGCACAACAACGTCGGCGCCAGCCTGGCGCTGGGTGACGCCAACGCGCTGGACATTACGAAAGAGGCGTTCGAGCGCAGCGTCAAGGTCAACCTGGAGGGCATGTGGCTGACCTGCAAGTACGCGCTACCGGCGCTGAGAGAGTCGAGCGGTTCGATCGTCAACATCGCGTCGATGGCTGCGGTGGAGCCGTACCCGTACGTCGGCTACAAAGTCACGAAGGCGGGCGTGGTGGCGCTGACGGAGCACCTGGCGGTGTACAACGCGGAGTACGGCGTGCGCGCCAACGCCCTCCTGCCCGGCCTGATGAATACGCCGATGGCGATCGAGGCGCGTATCGGGCAGAACGGGATGACGCGCGAGCAGGTGGTGGAGATGCGCAACAAGCGTGTGCCGCTGGGCCGCAAGCAGGGCACCGGCTGGGACGTGGGCTACGCGGCGCTGTTCCTGCACTCCGAGGAAGCGAAGTTCATCAGCGGGGTGTCATTGCTCGTGGACGGCGCGCAGTCGGTCGCCTGGGGGCACTAGAGGGTATTGAAGATGGGGGCTCTGCCCCCAAGCAAAGAGGCAAAGAGGCAATCGCGCAGACGGGCAATCGGCGTTTGCGAATAGAAGCTGCGGAGCCGCGGGGCTAGAATCGGGGCACCGTCCCCCCGCGACCTAGCACCGAGGAGGCAGCATGCACGTCTCGAAGGGCAAAGAAGCCGACCCGCAGCTCAGCACGCGCGATATGTTCACGGGCAGGGTGCATCAGCATCCGCACATCACGGAGCAGCACGGCAAGTCGCTGCGGATCAACCTGGTGCGCTTTGAGCCGGGCGGCCGCACCAAGTGGCACAGGCACGCGTTCGAGCAGGGGTTGATCGTGCTCGAGGGCAAAGGGATCGTCGCCGACGAGCAGGCGGAGCACATCATCGAGCCCGGCGACGTGATCGTGATCTCCGAGGGCGAGAAGCACTGGCATGGCGCCACGGAGACGACGGGCATGGCGCACTTCTCGATCAACCAGGCCGGCGAGCGCGGCGCCGAAAGCACCGTCCTGGAGCCGGTGACCGAAGTCAAGACAAAGGTCTAGCGACCCCGCGTTGCCCGGCTTACTGCGCCGCTCCGGCATCTACTACGGCTGGTGGATCGTCTTCGCCGCAGCGTCGATCGTGTTCCTCTCGGCCGGGACGTTTTTCTACGGCTTTGGGCTGCTGGTGGGCCCGCTGACCGCAGAGTTCGGCTGGAGCCGGGCCGCGGTCTCGGTGGGCTTTTCCCTGCGCACCGAGGTAGGCGGCGTGGCGGCGCCCCTGGTCGGCGTGTTGGTTGACAGGGTCGGGGTGCGGCGGCTTACGGCGGTCGGCATCGTCATTGTCGCAATCGGCTTCGTGCTGCTCAGCCGCATCGAGTCGCTGGCCGGGTTCTACGTGGCGATCTTTGTCATCGCCGTGGGGATGAGCGCTACCGGCGGGGCCAACGCGGCGACGATCATCGCGAAGTGGTTCCGGCGCTATCGAGGGCGGGCGCTGGGGCTGATGACGTTCGGCGGCGGCATGGGCGGGCTGGCGGCGATCGTGTTCGCGCAGCTGATCGACGAGTTCGGCTGGCGCGACGCGCTGGTAGCCGTGGGCGTGCTGCAGCTGGTGGTGTGCGTGCCGCTGGCGTTGAGCATGCGCGATCGGCCGGAAGACCTGGGGCTGCGGGTCGACGGGGACGAGGAGGACATGACGCTCGCGGGTGCAGGCGGCAGCCAGGCGCCGGTGCCGGCGGCGGGGCGTGAGCTGACGGGCGCGGAAGCGCTGCGCTCGACGCTGTTCTGGAAGGTGGCGCTGACCTTCGCGCTGAGCAACTTCGCGACGACCGCGATCATCGTGCACCAGATACCGTTCCTGATTGAGCAGGTGCATACGTCGGAGTCGTTCGCGGCGTTGAGCATGACGATTATGACGGCGATCAGCCTGGCCGGGCGCCTGGCCTTCGGGACCGCCGCCGACCGCTACTCCAAGGCGCTGCTCACGGCGGCGGGGCTGGTCTGCACGGCGGCGGGGCTGGCGCTCTTCTCGACGGTGCACGAAAGCTGGCAGCTGATCTACGTGTTGCCGTTCTTCGGCATCGGCTTTGGGGCAGCGGTGCCGTTGCGGGCGGCGATGCAGGCGGAGTACTTCGGGCTGAAGGCGTACGGGATGATTCAAGGGATGCTGTTCACGGCCTCGACGATGGGGGCGTTCGTGGGGCCGCTAATTGCGGGCTTCCTGTACGACAAGACGGCCGACTACCGGCCGGCGTTCCTGTTTCTGGCAATCGGGCCGCTGATCGCGCTACCCCTGATCCTGTCCACGAGGAGTGCGTCGAAGACGCAGGCGGCAGCCGGGGTCTAGTCCAGAGTGCAGAGTATGGCCAGTTCTTTTCGCGCCGGGGAGCTAGCGGCGCTTCGTCCTTGTGGGCTTCGAGCCGCTCTTGGGCGGTAGCGTCTCTACGAAGCCAAGCGCCTCAGCGAGCCAGCTGCTCAGCTCAGGGTTGGTCTTGAAGGCAGAGGGCTCGACGTAGACGAAGCCGGTCATCGGCTTGCCGGTGAAGTCCATGGGGCGGGCGCCGGGTCTGGCGAGAGTCGCATCGAAGCGGTCAGGGCCGACACGCAGCATCAGCTCAGCGTTGATCACGCCGGCGAACATGTTGCCGTGCAGCATCAGGCAGAGCCCGCCGAACATCTTGCGCTCGTTGAGCCCGTCCTTGCCGGCTAGCGCGGCGCGCACGCGGGACGCCAGCGCTTCGTCGTAAGCCATCGGCTCCCTCCTGGGTGACGGTTCGATTCTGGTACGAACAGCCTTGACATTGGAGGACGGCAGGGCCAAAGTCACTGCGACCCCCGCTGTTTTCCTGATAGTTCTTACCTAGTTTGACGAGGAGACTACCCCATGCAGTGGAACCAGCTTGACACCGGCGGCAAAGACAACATGACCTGCGAAGTCATCGAGATCGCCGGGAACAACGGCGAGATGATCAACGCGTACTACGCGCGCCCCACTGGCGCCGGGTCTTACCCGGGCGTGGTCCTGGTACACCATCTGCCCGGCTGGGATGAGTACTACCGTGAGATGACGCGCAGAATGGCGCAGCACGGCTACCTGGCGATTAGCCCGAACCTCTACGGCCGCTACGGCTACGGTTCACCCGATGACGCGGCGGCCAAGGCGCGCGGCGCCGGCGGTGTCCCGGACGACCAGGTTGTCGGTGACATGGACGGGGGTGCAAAGTTCCTGCGGGCGCAGTCGAACTGCACGGGAAAGATTGGCATCATCGGCACCTGCTCGGGCGGGCGGCACTCGGTGCTCTGCGCGAGCCGTAGCAAGTCGTTCGACGCCTGTGTGGACCTGTGGGGCGGCGGCGTGGTGCAGGCCGAGCTGACGCCTCAGCGCCCGAAAGCGGTTCTCGACATGACGGCGGACCTCAGCTGCCCGCTGCTGGGCCTGTTCGGCAACGACGACCAGAACCCGTCGGCGGAGCAAGTCAACCAGCACGAGGCAGCGCTCAAGGCGGCGGGCAAGGACTACGACTTCCACCGTTACGACGGCGCCGGCCACGGCTTCTTCTATTACCAGACGCCGCTGTACCGCCAGGAGGCGGCGATGGACGGCTGGAGCAAGGTGTTCACCTTCTTCGAGAAGACGCTGGCGTAGCAACGCCTCGATCGAGGAGCAGCAAGATGCCCCGGGCTAACTCCCCGGGGCATCTTCGATTTTCATACGTCGGTGCGCTGAGGTGGAGTACGGCCCTGAGGGGTTGAAACCCTCAGCTGCGACGTCCGGGCCTGCGGGTGTTGAGCCTGGGGGCGTCTTTGTCTTAGACGTAGCCAAGGCTGGAAAGCCTCGGCTACGTTTTTTCTGGTTAGTCCAGCGCGCCCGCGAGGGCGTTCTTGGCTGCGATGATGCGCTGGACGGCGGCGGCGCCGGGTACGTCCGGCGGCGTGCCGATGGTCAGGTGGGTGGCACCGAGGGCCTGCAGGCGCTTGGCTTCCGCAATCCAGGCTTCGGGGCCGCCATCGCCGGCGGTGACGCGGCTCATGAGCTGCAGGGAGGAGGCGTTGCGCCCGGCCTCCGTCATGTACTGCTTGAAGCGCGGCAGCGGCTCCGTGGGGTCTGCCATGGGCATCCAGCCGTCGGCGAGTTGCGCGGCGCGGCGCATCGGCTTCTCTTCGAGGGTGGAGCCGAACCAGAGCGGGATTGGCTTCGATGGGAGGCGGTTGAGGCCCATGTTATCGATGTCGTGGAACTTGCCCTTGAAGCTGAAGAAGGGCTTGGTCCAGTACAGCTTGAGGACTTCGACCTGCTCGGCGAGGCGGGCGCCGCGGCGGTGCACGTCCTGGCCCACGGCCTTGTATTCCGGCTCCTGCCAGCTAATGCCGACGCCGAGCTCGAAGCGGCCGCCGCTGAGGAAGTCGAGTTCCGCTGACTGCTTGGCGACCACGGCAGTTTCGTAGAGGGGGAGGATCAGGATCGACGTGACGAAGTGCAGGCGGTTGGTCTGGCCCGCCAGGTATGAGAAGAGCACGAACGGGTCGTGGTAAGGGCCGACGTAAGTTGCCTGAGGGCGTCCTTCGTAGCGATCGCCGGGCGTGGATAGCAGGTGCCCGGCGGCGGTGACGTAGTCGAAGCCCGCGCCGTCGTAGGTCTGTCCGAAATCGCGCACCGCGGCGGCGTCGTTGAGGGCGATGAGGGGGAATCCGGTCCCGTATTTCATGCTCTGTCTCCTGTTTCTAGCTGAGGGGTCGGGCAGAGAGTAGAAGCACGGTTCGTGTGTGTAAAGAGCGCGGCGGTTACGGCGCCAATGTCTGCTCGAAGGTAATGAATTGGAAGGACGCTGCCACGCGGCGGGCACTGTAGATGCTGTTGCCATCGGTCCGTACGTTGATCAGGCCGTTCAGATGACGCTTGAAGCGGCGGCGCGCCTGGCCGATCAAGGCGCCGTTGAGGGGGTCAGCGGGGTCGGTTGCATCGGCAGCGGCTGCGTCGTTGTCGACGATGAAGTTGCCCGCCAGCTCGGTCGAATAGACAAGAGGCTCCAGTGAGCGCGACGCGGCGCCGATGACGCCGAGGAAGTTGGGGCGCGGGTGGCCGTAGTCGCGGTCGTCGCCGGAGGAGATCACGGTGAGTTGGGGGCGTACGGCTTCGAGGAAGGCGCGTGTGAACTCGTGGCTGCCGTGGTGCGGCGCCTTGAGCACGTGAGCGGCAGCCTGTGCGGCGAATCCCGGCAGGGTGAGCAGGTGGTCTGAGCCCTCGATATTGATGTCGCCGGGGAAGAGCGCGCTGACATTGCCGCAATCGAGGCGCAGGATCACCGAGTGGCCGTTGACGGTATGAGAGCCGTCGGTGTCGCTGGCTGCATCGAACCAGGCGTAAGCCAGTGCGCCGTTGAACTGGCTGAGTCGCGGACCCAGGACGGTGAGAGTGACCGCAGGGTCGCCGATATTTATTTGGCCGGTAGTGGAATCGACGGCGCCGAAGGTCGGGTTCTCGTTGACGATCGCCTGACGCCAGTCGTCCAGGTCGCTGGTGAGGTTGAGGCCTGCGAGATCCGTAATCGCATCGTGGCGGGTGACGAGCATTGGGCCTTGCGGCGTGTTGACGCGCTGGCCTAGCTTCGTGTTGAAGCCGGACTTGAACTTGGCGATGCCACTGTGGATGACGCGGTGAACGTGGATGCGCGGGTGTCCCACGATGTCTTTGAGGCCAGCCAGGTGGTCTTCGTCGGCATGGCTGACCACCAGTAGGTCGATCTCGACGTCCGGCGACGCAGGCAGGTCGAGGCGGTACTTCCAGACGAGGAACTGAAACGCCTCGTCGCCGCGTCCGCCGTCGATCAGGATCTTCTTGAAGCCGGGCGTGACAATGAATGTGGCGTCGCCCTGGCCGGCGTCGATGAAGTAGAGCTCGCAGGGATGGTTGGCGGTGAGGCGAGCTGAGTCAATGGTCCCTGGGCGTCCGCGATAGGTCGCGTTGATCCGGCCCGTCCCGGGTACGCCGTTAGTTTCGACCTCGTCGCCGTAGATCAAGATGAAGTTGGTCTCCGCCGCACTATCGGGGTCGAAGCGGACGGTGCGAGAGGATACGTAGAGCGTGGCCATGGCAGGCTCCTTGAGGCTACGGGAGTTACGGGGGGCTAATTCTCGTATACGTGCAACTGATTTTCAAGCTGTCTTTTCGCGTCGCGAAACCGGCTAGACTACGGGCGTTTGTGGAGCGAGGAAGGAGACGTCTCATGAGACTGGTTTCGTTTGAGGTGAAGACGGCGGTGGGGCCGGTGCGGCGCATTGGGGCCCTGCTGGCTCGCGAAGAGCCACAGGACACGTCGCAGATCGTCGACTTGTCGACGGGCTACGCGCTGCTGCTGCGCGAGGGCGGCGAGCCGTTGTGGCGCGAGATGGCGGGCGCGGCCATGGCGCCGGACATGGTCTCGTTCCTCAAGGGCGGCGCCGGCTCGCGGCAGCGGGCGCAGGAGGTGCTGGACTTCGCGAAGACGGCGAAGGCCTCCGCTGATGACGAGGCGGGGCAGCTGGTCTACGTGCGCAACCAGGTCAAGCTGCTGGCGCCGGTACCGCGGCCCACGACGCTGCACGACTTCTCCGTGTACGAGACGCACATGACGGCGCGCAGTGGGCGTCGCGAGAAGCAGCCGCAGTGGTACCACTTCCCGCCGGGCTACAAGGGCAACCCGACGGCGATGTACGGACCGGACGACCCGATGCTGTGGCCGGACTACACGGAGCGCCTGGACCCGGAGCTGGAGCCGGCAGTGTACGTGTGCAAGAGCGGCCGCAACATCTCGCCGGAGGAGGCCAAGGAGTACATAGGCGGTTACACGATTTTCATCGACATGAGCGCGCGTGACATCCATGCGCGAGAGATATTCGGGCCGTTCAAGTCGAAGGACTTCGGCAGCATCATGGGGCCGTGCATGGTGACGCCGGACGAGTTCGACGAGACGAACGCGCGCTGCGCCCTGCGGGTCAACGGCGAGACCTGGTGGGAGGGCAACACCGGCGAGAGCCGCAACTTCCTGCTCAACGACCTGGTGGCCTACGTCTCCGACGGCGAGACGCTGAACCCCGGCGACGCAATCGCGGCGGGGACGGTGGGCATGAGCTGCTCGATCGACACGGACCGCTGGGTGAAGCCGGGCGATGTCGTCGAGCACTGGATCGAAGGCATCGGCACGATCAGGACAACGGTGCAGCGGGAGAGCAACCCGAAGACCCACGTGCGGGACGGGATGCAGGGGCGCCTGCCGGTGCCGGACTCGTCAAAGGAGTGGCTGCGCCAGCTGAAGGAGAACCCGACGCTGCCGGGCAGGTAGGACGGGCGGACTGGCAGACGAGCAGACTGGCAAACGGCTTGCGCGAAGGCGGGACGCCTGGTTGTTTTACCACCCTGAGGGTTGAAACCCTCAGCTAACGTCCACGGATCTTTCCTCGGAGTTGCCGGTTGGTTTCTCCGGATCCCCTTCACAACTGCGAACGGATGTGCTATAACTCTGCGCGGGAGACCGGGCGGCACGGCGGGGCCGACCCGACTCCCGCCAAACTTACACAACCTCCGGCCCGAGGCCGGGGCATGGATCGGTAATGAGCGTCGAACTCGAGGCGGTAGCGGAGTTTCTTACCGGCAACCAGACGGCAGCGTCGTCCTTGCCGTGGCGGTTGCTGGGCAGCGAGGACCTGCGCGTCGTGAGACGCTGGGCGGGCGAAGCACTGCACCAGCCGGCGGAGCGACGCCTGATGCGCGAGCTGCGTCAGGCGATCCGCGAGGCCGAGACGCCCGAAGACGAGCCGTTGACCACTGCTCTTCGCCCGGCGCTGCTGCGCGCTCCCAAGCGTCGCGCCGAAGTAACGCCGATCGCGGCGAGGCCGGCGCGTCTGCTGCTGGAGGCCTGCCGCGACGCTACGGATCCCACGGCACGCCGCGATTGCGCCGTGATCTCCCTGATGCTGCTGGCAGGACTGCGTCGCCAGGAGCTGGTGGGGCTGCAGTGCGGTGACTACGATGACGCCGACGGACGTATCGAGGTGAAGTCGCGGCGGGGCGGGCGGCGCAGCGTGCTGCTTGAGGGCGATTGCCGCGCCGACCTGGACCGCTGGCTCCTCCAGCGAGGCGGGGGCTTTGGGCCGCTGGTCCTGGCCTT
>CAZNHI010000016.1:0-15988 GCA_964572535.1 uncultured Dehalococcoidia bacterium | reverse complement strand
CGGCGCAGGCGTAGAGCGCCGTCTTGCAGCCCGGCACCTGGCGCTCGCCGCACTCGCCGCGCACCTGGCGCACCGCCTCGGCCAGCAGGCCCCAGCCCTGCATGTAGCTCTCGCTCGTGTGCCCGCCGGACGTGTTCAGGGGCAGCTCGCCGTCCCGCGCGATGCGCCCAGGCGTCACCCAGGCGCCGCTCTCGCCGCGCCCACAGAACCCGAGTCCCTCCAGCGTGAACAGCAACGTCGGCGTGAAGTTGTCGTAGATCTGCGCCACGTCGACGGCCTCACGGCCGAAGTCCGACGCCGCGAACAGCTCCTTCGCCACCATCTGCAGCGGGTTGTAGAACAGATCGTCCACCGTGTACTGGTGGTCGAAGTCGCCCGCCATCGCCATCGAGTGCAGATACACCGGAGGCTTGCGCAGCGACCGGGCGCGCTCGGCCGACGTGAGGATGATACAGACGCCGCCGTCGTTGATCAGGCAGTAGTCCAGCAGCCGCAACGGCTCCGCGATGTAGCGGGACGCGAGGTACTCCTCCATGGTCAGGGGCGTGCGCATCACGGCGTTGGGGTTGAGCGCGGCGTTGAGGCGGTTGTTGATCGCCAGGTGGCCCAGCGTCTCCTCCGGCGTGCCGTAGAGGTGCTGATGGCGCCGGAACATGTGCGCCACGGACGCCCCTGGCGAGGTCATGCCGTAGGCCGCGTCGCTGATGCCGGTCTCATTGCCTCCGCCGCCCTCACCGCCACCGTAGCGCGAGCCCACGCTGCGGCCGTTATTACCGTAGATACAGGCCACGACGTCCGCCTGCCCGGAGGCGATCGCCAGTGCGGCGTACTGCAGCGTGATGCTGGCCATGCGCCCACCGGCCTGCATGACGTTGACGAAGCGCGGGTAGCGGATGCCCAGCACGTCGCACATGCGCCCGTAGTCCGGGATGCGGCAGACCAGGATGCCATCGACCTCGTCCTTGGTCAGCCCGGCGTCCGCCAGCGCCTCGGCGAAGGCCTGCGCGCCCAGCTCGTACGGGCTGCGCTCGGCGTCGAGGTCGCGGTACAGCGCACCGAACGGCGTATTGCCCACGCCCGCCACGGCGACCTGGTCCTTGATCAGCATCTCGGTGGTGTCCGGTGGTGGAGACTCGTAAGGACGCGGGCATCACTTACTACTACGGGCAGGCAGGCAGACATGCAGACGCGCAGGGAATTCATCGACTCGTCTGCCAGTCTGTCACGTCTGCCCGGGCACCCGCGCTAGCCGCCCATGCTCATGCCACCGCCCGGCGCCGGCGCACGAATCGGCCACTTCACGGTCGGGCCCGCGGGGTCAACGGTGGTGCGCGTGATCTGGCCGTACCAGGAGACCATAGCCTCCATGGCGCCGCAGTTGGCGCATTGCTCGACGGACTCCAGCCAGGCCATGTTCGGGCGGCCTTGACGCGACTTCTTGCGCACGTCGGCCAGCTCGTCCTCGGTCAGCGGCTGCCAGGCGTGTTCGGTGCAGGCGTTGGTCATTCGTCATCCTCCGCGCCGCCATACTACGAGGCGTCTGCTGTTCTGCAAACCTCTTTACGGACTCGCGGGCGCCGTCAGAGCCTCCAGCGCCGCCAGCGTATCTGCCAAATGCCGGCCGATGGCCAAGTCATGGCGAAACGCAGACCTGATCACTCCCTGCTTATCAATCACGTAAGTGACGCGCGGACGGATCAGCGGCAGGGCACTCCTGACGTCGTAGAGATCGCTGAGGTAGCCATCGGGGTCGGAAATCAGGGGGAAGCTAAGACCGTGCTCCTGCTTGAAGGACGCGTGCGACGCCTCGGAGTCGTGGCTGACCCCAACGATCACGGCGTCGTAAGCCTGCACCGCCGCGTAGCTATCGCGAAACGAACACGCCTGCTTCGTGCAGCCCTGCGAGAAGTCCTTCGGGTAGAAGTAGAGCACCACGTTCTTCTCACCCCGCAGCGCCGAGAGCCGGAACTCGCTGCCGTCATCGAGTCTGGCGCTGAAGTCGGGCGCGGGCGTCCCCGGCTGCAGCACGCTCTAGCCTCGCTCGCCCCAGGTGCCCATAACCTGGCGCATGATCGCGAACTCGCCCAGGTGGTAGGCGTTGTGGTCGCTGACGATCAGGATCTCGCGCAGGATTGTATGGTCGTCGCCCCACGGTATCTTCGCGTAGAGGTCCGTCGCCGGGGCTTCGACCAGCTTCTCCAGCTCCAGGCGATCAGCCAGGAAGCCCGAGACGGTGTCGTCCCAATCGCGCGCTGTCACCTGCTGATCCTCCGGCGGCCAGTACTCTTTTGGCCACTGCTTGTGGGTGTAGTCAGGGTCGCGCACGTAGTCCAGGATGTCGAGTTGCGTGAGGCGGATGTGCTCCAGCAGCGCCCAGGGCGTGTAGGTCCCGCTAGGGAATGCGGTGTTAATCGCCTCCATCGGGAAGTCCTTGACCGCCTCCTCGAAGGGCATGTGGGCGCCGCGACCCCGCAGGCGTTGCAGCAGCAGCTCCCGCAGCAGGCGCTCCTCGTCAGTCACCCAGATCCCCCTCTTTCAACCGGCAAGTAGGCAAATGGGCAAACGGACAAATAGCTCCTTCGCCTCGTTGCACTTTGCCTCTTTGCCTATCAGCCGACCGGCAGCTTGTCGGGTGCGTCGGCGGGAGGCTGCATCCCGAAGGCGTTATTGATCGCCGAGATGTAGGAGTACTGCCCGATCGTCGCGGTGATTTCGACCAGCCAGCGTGTGTCATGGCGGTTGCGCAGCGCGTCGAACAGGGGCTGCTCGATCTTGTTGTTGCGCAGCAGCTGGCGCGTGTAGTCGATGATGTCGCGCTCGTCCGGCTCCAGGCCGCTGGTGTCGCCGCCGTTGCGCATGACCTCGATAGCCTCTTCGCGCATCCCCGCCTTGCGAGCCGTGCCGACGTGGGCGGCCCACTCGTAGCCGGCGTTGTTCTCCCGGCACAGCGAGAGGATGACCAGCTCCCGCTCGACCATCGTCAGGGACGACTGCAGGCGGATGTGGGCGCCGGTCTTGCAGACCATCTCCGCGAGGCCGGGGCTGTACATCAGGATACCGAACGGCCCGCCGACGCGGCCCAGGACGCTGACGATCTCGTCGTACTCCTGGTGGCGCTCCGCCGGAATCTGGCTCTTCTCAGTGATTAGCTCGATGCGTGGCATGTTCTTGTCTCCTCCTCAACTGCCGCGATTATCACACAGGGTTGGGACACAGACACCGCCCGTTGAAACCCGCGGCATCGCTTACGGCCGATCTCGAATCTCCTGGACCTCCTCAGGCGTGTAGTGGAAATCGAGGCCTGCGCGCTCTTCCTGGAGCAGCGCCGTGACCCAGGAGTCCTTGTCGGCCCAGCCTCGGTTCATGCCCTCCGTCAGCTCCGCCAGCGCCATACCGGCGACACGCATCGGCACGCCCAGCTCGCGCCCCAGGTCGGTGGCCAGAGTCACGTCCTTGTGCGCCAGGCGCAGCGTGAAGCCGCCGCCATCGAAGTTGCCGCGCAAGTACATGCCGATCAGGTCGAAGGTGCGCGTGCGGCCGATGGCGCCGTGCCGCAGCGCGTCCCACAGCGCCAGCGGTTCGACGCCGCCCTTGACCCCCAGCGTGAAGCACTCCATCAGCGCCGCCTGGAGCATGTAGGTCATGACGTTGTGCGACAGCTTCGCGACCGTGCCGGCGCCGATCGGCCCGATGTACTTCGGGGCGTTGCCCATCCCTTCGAGCAGCCCCTTGCGCTTTTCGAACTCCGCCTCGTCCCCGCCGACCCAGATCGCCAGCGTGCCCTCGTTGGCACCGCGCGTGCCCCCGGACACGGGGGCGTCCAGCATCTTGATCCCCTTGGCGGCGAACAGGCCGTGCAGGCGCCGGATCAGGTTCGGCGAGTTCGTCGAGAGGTCGAACCAGGTCGATCCCGGCTGCATGTTGGCCAGCAGCCCGTCAGCGCCGAGGGCGACCGACTCTACTTCCGGCGGCCCCGGCAGCGAGGTGAACACAACCTCGCTGAAGCGCGCGACCTCGCCTATGCTCTCGCCCCAGGTGCTGCCCGCCGTTAGGTGCGGCTCCGCTACTGCGCGCCGGGCGTCGTGCACCATCAGCTCGTGGCCCGCCTTGCGCAAGTTCAACGCGATGCCCCTGCCCATGTTGCCTAGACCGATTACGCCAACCTTCATCTGACTCGTCTCCTTGTCCTAGTCAAAGTCCAACACCGTGCGCACCACCTCGCCCGCCTCCATGGCGCGAAACGCCTCCGGCAGGTCTTGCAGGCTGCCGCGGCGCGTGATCATCTCGTCCAGCCGCAGACGGCCCTGCATGTAGAAATCGACGTACTTCGGCATGTCGATGCGGAAGCGGTTGGAGCCCATCATGCTGCCCTGGAACCTGCCGCGGAAGAACATGCGCCCGTCCAGCTCCAGCTGCTCACCCACCGGCATCAACCCGATCACGGTCGCGGTGCCGTCCAGGCGGATCGACTCGAAGCACTGTTTAACGGTCTGCTTAAGGCCGATCGCCTCGAAGGAGTAGTCAACGCCGCCGTCCGTCATATCGCGCAGCGCCTGCACCGGGTCGCGCGACGACGCGTCGATGACGTGCGTGGCACCGAACTCTTTCGCCGTCGCCAGCTTGTTCTCGTACACGTCGACGGCGATGATCTGGCGCGCCCCGGCGATGCGCGCCGCCTGGATCGCCGAGAGGCCTATGCCACCCGCGCCGTAGACCGCGACCGTGGAGCCGGGCTCAACCTTCGCGGTGTTGAAGACGGCGCCCATGCCCGTGGTGACGCCGCATCCGATCAGCGCCGCGCGGTCCAGCGGCATGTCGTCGCGGATCTTCACGATCGAGTTCTCGTGCACCAGCATCTTCTCCGCGAAGCCACCGAGGCCGCCGTGCTGACCCACGCTCTGCCCTTCCCAGCTCAGGCGGGGCTTCTCGTTCGGTCCGCGGCCCAGGGCAGCGCGATTGGCGCAGCGGTAGGGACGGCCGCTCAGGCAGTACTCGCAGTGGCCGCAGAACGTCGAGAGGCAGGTGATCACGTGGTCGCCCGGCTGCACGTACGTCACCTGCTCGCCGGCCGCCTCGACAATGCCCGCCGCCTCGTGGCCGAGCACCGCGGGCATCGGCATCACAGAGTCGCCCTTGAGGTAGTGCAGGTCGCTGTGGCAGACGCCGCTCGCGACCGTCCGCACCACGACCTCTCGCGCCAGCGGCGCGTCGATCTCCACCTCTTCGACCGCGAGCTGTGGCAGCGGGTCGCTGGTCTTGCGCATGACGGCAGCTTTCATGGAAGACACCTCGTTGCTTGGAGAGGCGGGGGCGGGGGCAAAGCAATACTACGACGATAGCTCAATAGGCAACCGCACCGAATGGTCGATACTACTGGTACAACCCCACGCGCTTGACCACGGCCACGCTCTCTAGCGCTGTTCTCGGGGGGGGGGAAGGATGGCATGATTCTCGCGTTTGTGTTCTTCGCCGCTGCTCTATTAGGTCTCGCTAACCGACGGAAGTTCAGGGACGGTACCTATCAGTATTACCAGGACATTTACGAACCCACGGGGCCATGGTGGAGAAACGGCGCCTGGCGCCCATCAAGAGTCGTGACCGGGCTGCTGGTCGACTTGAGCATTGTCGGATTCATCGTGGCTGGATCGGTCGTCATGCTAAGCCTGGGATGACCAGTCTGTTAGTCATGACCACAGGCACTCAAACTCTCAAGGCCCATTTTCAAACCACTTGCGCTAAGCTATGAACGATTCGGACGAGATTCCAGGAGGTAGCCAAGCAATGCCAAAGGTAACCGGTCTCGGGCACGTCGGCCTCTTCGTCAAAGACATGCCCACGATGGTGGATTTCTACTCAAACTTCCTGGGCCTGACGGTGACGGACCGCGGCGCCAGCGACCGCATCGTCTTCTTTAGCGCTCACCCGGAGGACGAGCACCACGAGCTGGCGCTGGTCAAGTCTGATGACCGCAAGTCGGACACCCAGCAGCTGTCCTTCAAGTGCGCCTCCCTGGCCGACCTGCGGGAGTTCTACAAGCAGGTCGTCGCGCGCAACCTGGAGATCGACCACGTGGTCAACCATGGCATCGCCTTCGGTTGTTACTTCAAGGACCCGGAGAACAACGTCGTCGAGGTCTACTGGTCAACAGGCAAGGATTACCCGCAGCCACACGGCGACAAGCTCGACCTCTCGATGAGCGAGGCTGAGCTGCTGGACGCCCTCGAGAAGATGCCGCCCAAGGAGGGCTCCGGCCCTCGCTTCTACGGCGAGGACGCAGGCAAGCGTCTCCTCACTCACGCCGGCTAGAAGAACCACATAAACACACAAGAGGCGAAGCCGCAGGGCTCGCCTCTTTGCATCTGACGCTGTTCGTGTGAAGTTCACCGTGCCCTGAAACAGCCTGGCGCTGATCTACGGCATCGTGCGCTGCGCAGCGCTGTTCACGGCGCGTCAGGCCTCGCGTGTTTACCCGGTTGCAGACCCTGCACTACTAGTAGTGAGCAATCAGGACGCTCACACCAGCCTCAGTCGCAAGGGTTGATAAATACCACAGGCTGAGTCGTTGGCGTTCTGGACGCAACTGAGACCTGAAGCATGAACTCGTAGGAAGTTTTGTAAGACAGGCCTGAAAGTGAGCTGAAGTATTGCGCCGGCGTGCCGTAGGTCACCGCACCTGACGAGATCTGGGCCCACGGAGTCGTCCCCTTGAGCCGGCGGAAGAGTAGCCACCTCGCGCCCGGTGTATTGCCCTGGACAGTCCAGGCTCCAAAAAGCGTGCAGTCATTCTCGTAGATTGTGAAGTTGCTGATGCAGATGGGTGACACCGTAACCGGAGCCTTGATGGCGGACCCATCGCTCGGCGACGCCGCCTGGACGCGATACGAGCGCATCCCCACCGTAAACGGATCCGTATACGAGGCCTTGCCTACCTTCGCTTCGAAGACCCTGTTGGCTGGCGTCGTCGCTACGGTATCGCCCGCCTGTCGGTAGAGGAAGACCTGCGTATCCGGAGGCCCCGTCACATCCCAGGACACCGTGATCGAGCAGGGATTCTCCTGGTCAACTTCGTCCAACGACACCGAAAAGCTGGGGATCTCCACCGGGATAGGGGTTGCGCTGGGGGTGGGCGTGATGGTTGGCGGTACGGGTGTGGGCCTGCCCGGGACCGGGGTCACGACGCGGGTGGGCGTCATGGTGGGAGTGACGGTGGGCGTGGGCGTGGGCGTAGCGGGGTCGGTCGTCGCGGTCTGCTGGCCAACTTCGTAGTCGATCTCGAACGTGATGCTCCCGCCGCCCTCGTGTGTCTCGGTCTTGTGCTTGCCGTTGACGTCGGAAACAAAGACCCCGGCAGAAGTGCGCTTGCCCTTGGGGTCGATGACCTCGACGGTGTAGATGCCCTTCTCGGGCAGCGGGATGAAGATCGTGGCTGTGCCGGAGCCAGGAGGCGGCGCGCGCTCGGTGCAGGTCGGGTCGCGCCAGGCTTCCTCGTAATGGTAGACGGCGCCCGGGATCTCCGACGCCGCCGACTGCTCTGCCGCAACCGGGTCGTCACCGCCCAGGGTGCCCACCTTGCGGCCGCGGCTGTCCTTCAGCTCCACGCGCATGTTCGCCGGCACCGTGACCATCAACGACCGCATGTCGTCGCTGGGCTCGAAGTTACGCGCGCTCTTTACCCGGCCTGCGTATGAGGCGAGGGTAGTGCGGTCGGCGTAATAGGGGTCGTTGATCAGGATCTGGTCGCCATCGAGGCCCACAGCGGCGATGTAGTGACCCGGCACTTCGAGCACCACCGGCCTGCCGGCCTCCAGCTCTCGGCGGATCTCTTCCTCGCTGCCGCTGCCCCAGCCCTTGAAGCGAATACCCTTGGGCTTTTCGACCGCCGTGGGTTCGCTTGGCGCCAGCTCCGTGCTGACAGGCTCCGCGCCTTCGCCACCCTGGATGACGGTGGGCGTCCAGCCGTTAATCGCCGTCCAGACCACGTTGCCGTAGGCGTAGCCCTCACTCACCCAACCGCTGGCCGTCAGCTTGGCGCCCTGGTTGAACCACGCGTTCATCGTCGATGGCGTAAGCTCGCTCCCGTCCGGCGTGCTCAAGACCTGGAAGAGCTGCAGCACCGTCGCGACAGAGGTCATGGCGCAGCCGCACTGCTCGATCGTCGTGCCGCAGCCGATGTCCTGGCGCGCACCGTGGTCATACTCTTCGCCGCCCCAGGTTGTGCTGTTCTGCGCGAACAGCGGCCCCGCATCGCCGAGGCCCCTGGTTGCTGCGACGACAGGCCGCGTGCGGGCCTCGGCAGTGGCGCCGGCCTGCTGGCTGGGAGAGCAGAGGTGGACGCCGTCGTAGCGTTCTTCGGCGCTGACTTCGTCGTCGCCGCGGAAAACAAAGAACAGGACGAGCGCGGCGATGATGACTGCGGCCAGGCCGGCGATGGGTCTGAACATGCTCTGCCCCGGGAAGGCTGCTGCTCTACGGACCACCCGGGCCGCAACTACGGCTCGGGGGACCTGGACGAAGGGACTCTATGACAACACGGGACCCTGGAGGCGTCAATAGCTGTCGCTGAGGAGGATATTTTCGAAATGTTCATCCGCTAACTCGTTGATTAGTGTCTGCGGCGTATGTAAGATCGGGCCAATCTGAGTCGACCAGCCCAGAGGGGATCTAGATGCTCGGCGATATCGGTCGCACGTCCGTCGCCACCGTCGGGGCCTACACCGCGCTGCCTTTTGTCCTCGAAACACCCTCCGTCAGCGAAATCTCCTTGCTCAGCGCGATCATCGACCGCCTGGACCTGCTCCAGAACCTCGCCGCGCGCTCGGAGCTCGAGCTGACCAGCCTGCGCCACCAGAACAGCGAGTTGCTCGACACTGTGAACCGCGGCTTCTCCATGCGTCTGGTCGATTCTGCGCCGCCTTTGCCTGAACCGGTGGCTGAAACGGCGCCGCCGAAGCTCTCGCTGCGCCTGCTGGGCCCCTTCGAGGCGCGCGTCGGCGAGATGCCGATTGCGACCTGGCCCGGACGCAAGGCGCGCCTGCTCCTCGCCTACCTGGCGCTCGAGCGCGGCCGCATGGTGCCCAAGGATGTATTGATCGAGCTGTTCTGGCCGGGCGCGCGCGCCGACCGCGGCGCCAACAACCTCAGCATTGCCATCTACCAGATTCGCTCCAGCCTCGCCGCCATCTCTGCCGAAGCAGCGCACGCGATTACGGTGCGCCAAGGCCTCTACGGCGTGGACCCGTCTCGCGTCGAGGTCGACCTTTGGGCGCTACAGGCCGGCCTCGACCAGGCCCGCCACGCCCTGCTGGAGCAGAAGGACAAGCCGACTGTCCAGGCGCTGCTGCACGCAGCGGTCAACCTCTGCCGTGGCGAGCTGATGGCCAACGACCCCTATGAAGACTGGATCGCGGAGCCGCGACGCACGCTGAACGTGGCCTGGCACCAGGCGCTGGTCTGGCTGGCCACCGACGCATCGATCCAGGAGGACTGGCTGGCCGTGCTCGACTTCGCCGGGCAGATCTTGCAGCGCGACGGCTGCGACGAGGCCGCGCACCGCATGTTGATCAACGCCCATCTGCGCCTGGGCAACCGATCTCAAGCCCTGCAGCAGTACCGGGTCTGTGTGGAAACGCTGCGCAACGAGCTGGGTGTGCGCCCTGCACCCGAGACGCTGAGCCTCGCCGAGCGCCTGAGGGGCTAACGGGGCAAGAGCAGGGGTAACTTGTTCTGGTCCTGCTCTGCCGTCCAGGCCTTGCTACCACCGATATCGACTTCCCACCAGACCAGGTCGTCGGCGCATTTCGGGCCGTCGGAAATCCCGCCCGGCCTGTTTTGGCCTCTGTCTGGGAGTGATTCGCCGGTGGTACTGGGCGTCTTGCGCCTGAGTGCATCGCTGCGCACGGTAACATTCTTACCCACGGAGTTGGCCAATGCGGGGTCTCCCACGCAAGCGCCGCCGGACGCCGCTGTCGGCGTGATGTTTGGTCCCGGGGTGGCGCTGACTCCCGGCTTCGGCGTGACCGAGGCTCCCGGTCCCGTGAAGAAGCCCTTCTGCAGCGTCGTAGGCGCGCCGTCGCAGTCTTCCTTGACCAACACCGCGCCCTTGTTGGGCTCCTGGAAGTCGTCGTCGAAGCCGCACTTTATCGAGGTCGCGGCCCGTCCCACGCTGGAGAAGCCAATGACGAAGATCATGCCGACGATGGCGGCGATGATTGCGATAAGGATGCTCCAGAGGAACATTCGGGAGCCCAGGAACGGCTGATGCACGAATCGCGCTTCGAAAGAGCGCGCTGAGGCCGTGCCACCTCCCGCTGGGCTGACGCGCAGGCGGAAGTCGAATGTCTTGGGCTGGCCCGCAAATCCCTGACGTGTCGCGCCGACCCAGATCGGTACGACTGCTTCCTGGCCGACTTCGAGGTTGCTGGGAGCATCGTACTTGAACTTGCACATGCCCTGCGGGTCAGAGGCCTCCAGCCAGGGGCTGAGGGGCACGCCGCCAGTGTTGACCAGCGTTAGTTTGAATTTCTCTTTGCGGCCCGTGGTCTGGGCAGGCGTCAGCCGGGCGTCGAAGCTTGCGACACCGGCAATCGATAGCGTGCCGACGACTTCGCCGAACGAATCCGGGTAGCGCAGCGGCGCGACGCGCACTCGGAAGCTATAGTCGCCGGCCGGAAATTGGGCGCCTATGCGAGGCGTCAGCCGCAATGGCACCTGGATGCTGCCGCCTGGCTGCAAAGACACGTCGTTCTGGGTCAGCTGATACCAATCCTCGTCGATGCCGCGCACCAGGATCTGATAGCGCTCGATCAGGCGGCTCTGGTTCGTGATCGTGATCGTGGCCTGCGCCGTGACCTCTCCCGGCCCGAAGCGGAAGTTCGACCGCGGGCCGATGCTGACCTCCGGTGGCATGGCGGGGGCGCCGCCTGCCGCCGCCTGCTGCTCTTCGACCGCGACCGGTGAGACGGCGCGCTGGGGAGCTTGTCTCTCGCTCGCACTCGCCGCCGCGATCGTCAACTCGCCCGAGACTTCGGCGTGCACCTGGTCGTTGCCGGCCAACGTCGCGCTGATGCGAAACGCGTTGCTACCCTGGCGCGCCTGAGCGGGCGGCGTGATCACGATCGGTGTGTCTACTGCCTGGCGGCCTGGCACCGTAACCTGAGGCGCGAGTGTGTACCAATGGCTGGCGAGGCCGTCCAGCGCCAGGGTGTAGGTGGATTCGTCGCCGCTGACGTTGCGCACCGAGAGGGTCAGCGTCTCTGAGCCCTGGGCCTCGCCGCGCCAGGTTACCTGTTGTGGGTTGAGCGAGACGCCTGGCGGCGGTATGACCTGCGCCGGCGGCGCTGCGGCCGGCGCAGCGGCTGCGACACCTGAGCCAAAGACCTCCAGCATGCAACCTACGCTGCTTTCGTCGGAGCCGGCGCGGGCCGTGATCGTGAAGGGTAGGAAGGCCACGTCCGCCTCGGCCGGCACCGTAACCAGGAGCGTCGCGGTGCGACGCTCGCCCGGGAAGGCGCGACGGCGGGAATCGAACTCGAGGCGGCACCAGGCGTCCGGCAGGCCGCTGACCCGCAGGCTCTGCGCCTGGGCCTCACGGCCGCGGTTCTCAATCGTCACGAGGAACGCGACGGCTTCGCCGCGCTCCACCCGCTGCGAGTCGGGAGCGACGTCCAAATAGAGCTGCGGCGCCTGAGAGTCCTGCGTCATCTCAGACCCGCCATTCCAGTAATCGCGTTTCGGCCGGAGGGCCTGTTCGCGTCAAGACGGAACGAATCTCCTCAACCGCAGGCGCCAGGCGGCTCTGACGCGACTGCTGCCAGTCGTCCAGCTCTTCCTCTCGAGGTTTGCCGCCGCACTCTTCCTTCTCAACCGGCGCGACATCGCTGGACAGGCGGTAGTCGTCGTCCAGCTGGCAGCCCACCCAGTTGGCGGCGCCTTCGAAGGTAGGAGAGGCCAGCCAGACCAGCAGAAAAATGAAGCCGATCAGCGCGCATAAGAAACCAGTGAGGAAGACGGCGCGCCAGGGGAGCTTGGGTTTGTGGACGAACCGCCCGTCGAAGGTGTCGCGGGCGGTCTGAGCCTCGCCTTCCTCGTTGAGTACGCGGACCCGGAAATCGAAGGTCTCGCGCGGGCCTACGAAGCCGTTACGCTTGGCGCCGACCTTGAGTTGGATGTGGCCCTCCTGGCCGGGCTCCAGGGGGCGGGGCGCCGGTACTTTGAACTTGCAGCGGCTCTCCGTGTCTGACGTCTCCAGGACGATGCGCAACGGCATGTCGCCGGTGTTCATCACCTTGACCGTGAAGACTTTCCGGGAGCCTTCCGCCTGAAGCGGCTCCAGCCTGGCGTCGTACTTCGCCACGCCGATAATCGAGATCACGCCCAGCGCCTCGCCGTAGTGGTCCGGCATGCCGTCAGGGACGGCGCGAATCAGGAATTCGTACTCGCCCGCGGGCAGGCCGGGGCCGGTCACCGGGTTGAGCCGCAGCGAGACCTGGGCGTTCTCGCCCGGGTCCAGTCTCACGTCAGTGTCGGAGAGACGGTACCAGTCCTCCGGGATGCCTGTAAGCACCACGCGATAGCGATCCCGCACGCGGCTGCGGTTGGTCACGGTGATTAACGCCTGCGCTACCGACTCGCCGGCGCCGAAACGGTAGGTCGTACGTGGCGACAGCACCACGTCCGGCGGAGACACGCCCGGAGCGGTAGGGGCGGCCGGAGTTGGAACCGCAGGCTCAACCGGCCTCGCAGAGGGCACGGGGGCGGCCACGGGCGTGGACGCCGAGGCAGTCGATGGAAGCGAGAGCCAGCCCGAGGCCTCGCCGCGCAGGTTGGGCTGTCCGTCCACGCGTACAACGATGCTGAAGGGGTAGTCCTGCTGGCGCGCGCCCTCCGGGGGGTGGATCGTGAAGTCGGTGTGGAGCTCCTGCCCCGGCGCGATGCGCGCTGAGGCGAGCAGCGAGTACCAGACCGGCTCCAACCCTTCGACCACAAGGACGTAGTCGGTCTCCTCAGCGCCAGGGTTGCGGATGGTGAGAAGCTTGCGCTCGGCGGCCTGTCCCTGGCCCCGCCAGATTATGAGGCCACCCTCCAGCGACACCAGGGGCGGCACGTAGATGGGCTGCGCGACGGGCGTTGGGACAACTTCCGGAGCGCCGGTCACCTCCGGAGCGTCCAGCGCCTCCGGTTCGGTCTCAGGCTGCGACGCTGTTACGGTTTTCGGTTCCGGTTCTGGTTCAACGAAGGCAGGCGCAGGCGGCGCTGAGGGCGCCTCCACCGAAGCCTTGACGCTGCTTTCTGCAGCCCCCGCCAGGACCGCGACCGTGAACTCGTACGTACCACCGTTGGCGCTCTCCGGGACAGAGATCACGATATTGGATACACGCCGTTCACCGGGGAAGGCGCGGTTACGGCTGTCGAACTCGATGGTGTACCAGGCATCCGGCAGACCTCTGAGCTCCATGCTCTGGGCCTGCGCTTCCTGGCTGGTGTTTTCGACGGAGACGACGAAGGCGGCCTTTTGGCCGGGCACGACTGTCTGCGTCTCCGGCGTAATCGACACGAGGATCTGTGGAGACTGAGGCAACATTCACCAACTACGCTGACAGCATCATCGCGGCTCTCCCGGACGCTCTGTCCGGAACTCCGCGCCCGTTACGACTCCGTTTGCGGTGCAGAACCCTGCGTGCCGACGCAGAAGGCGGCGTTGACTCCAAACTCCAGAGCGGCGCGGACAAGGTCGCGCTGGAAGACGTGCTCGCCACGGCGGCCCGCCCAGGCACAGCCGTAATCCCTGGGCGAGAGCAGGATATGCTCGCCCCAAAGGATGTTACGGGTTGGGAATGCCCCCGGAGGCGCCGTCCCAAACACGAAGCGAGAACCCAGCATCAGCGCCTCTGTAGCTTCCGCGGCGCCTACTTTGGCCTTGATCAGCGGCCGGAACGACTCGATCATGCCCGTGTCCGAGCCGCACGGGTCTACAAAGAGCCAGGAGCCCTCTGCTACGCGCTCACCCACCTTCTTAACCGTCGCGGCCGGCACGGTAACGCCGGAGTCGGCTGTCACGTAGATCAGGTCCGCCTTGGGGATAGCGGCGTCGGACGACTTGAAGACCTCGACCCGCACGCCGCTGAACTCGAGCTCTCGCAGGAAAAACTGGAACCCGGCGATGTGCGTCGGGCTGAGGCTCGCTTCTTCGCCCTGCATCACGAGTCCGACAGTCATCGTCCGGGGCGCAGTGGCGTGGATCCGCGGACGGTAACGCGTATCGATCTCGTTGGCCTTTGGCAGCCAGGGGTTGGCGGCGCCGACGATCGGGCCTCCTGCCTTCGTGATCTCGATGCGCGCCAACTCGATAGAATGCGCCTCTGGCTGAGTCTGCACCGCGCGCAGACGGAAGTCCTCTTTGACCCGGGCGCGCGTGTCACGCTGGTCTGGCCCCGCGGGCGGGATACTCTCGACGTAGTCGAGCAGCAGATAGCTGACGCCCGTGCTCTTACCAAGGCTGAGGTGCTGGCGCTCCGGCACGATAATCGTGTTGCCGGACAGGTCGATGGCGATGCCGGCTTCGACGACGACGCCGTCGCCGGGCGGGTCCGTGGGGATCACCTCGAGGCCCTGAGCGATGCCGGTGCCGTGGAGGCTCAGCAGGTGCAGCTGCTGAGCGGTCCGGTGGTAGTCATGGGCCGTAGCCCACGTATCGACGTCAATAACCAGCCCGCTAAAGGGATGAACTCGAATCGGTGAATGCAGGGGCATCTGATTCATCGCATAAGTCTCAGCCTAGGTGATAAACGAAACGGTATACACGGTCCCTGCGGGCTTGTAGCGCCGGATTATATCATGGACAAGAGTCGCGTTGATTGCGCTCGCCGGGCAATCGAAGACGATATGGACCTGCAGCGGCACCCCTTCCTGCAGGGACGTGTTCAGGCCCAGGATGGCATCCTCTCCCAGGACCAGCCCCGGCGAGTACTCCGTGATGTAAGGCCGCTTGTTTGTAACCACCTCCAGGGCCAAGCGCAGGCCCCGCTTGGTGCCTCGAAGCTGGTGGAGCAAGACAGCGTTCTTGACCAACCGCCGCACCTGAGTTTCCGGGAACTCTCCCAGCTCGTCCGCGCCCACCCAGGAGGCCAGGAACTGCAGCATCGCCGGCGGCGCCAGAGACGCATCGAACTGCTGGGAGCGCCGGCTAACCGTGGTCTGCAGCGGCGAGAGGATATGCTCAAATATTCGTAAAAACCTGCCGATGAACGGGTCGTCCCAGTAAATCGAGGGCAGGTACCGAAGGTAGGCGCTGGGCAGCGTGTCCGCTACGCCGCGGCCCTCCGGGTAGTGCCCGTTGGCGCTGTGACCGTTCGTGGTCGCCCCTACGACAAGCTCTGCCGTCACTAGTCTTGTAGCTCCTCCACCAGCACATAGCAGCGTCCCAGCGCCAGTACGGCGTCGGCCGCCGGTTGCAGCCGCGTCATCTCCTCTGCATCCCCCTGGCGCTGCAACCGCACGCGCTCCACGTAGACGACGCCGGGGATGTTCTGCAGCGCTCCGGCGATCTGCGACATGGTGATAGCGCCGCCGAACGTCAGGCCACGTCCGTCAAGCCCGCCGACAATCGGGTGCACCAGACGGCGCAGCCGCGCCTGGGCCGTCGCCTGCGCCTGATCGAGGTCGACACCGCGCGCCACGTAAATGTGCGCGTCGATTTCAGCCCAGGTGACCGCGACCGGCGCCATCTCCACGACGGTGCCCAGGCTCTTGCGTTCCTCAACCGCCTCGCTGACCACCTGCAGCAGCTCCGGCGAGGGCGCCATAACATCCGGCGTCAACTCGATTTCCGGGTCCGGCAGCTGAGGCAGGAGCAACAACCTGATCACCCCGGGGGTGCCGGTGCCGGCCTCGAAATCGCCGTTGAGGATGACGTTTGCCATCGCGCCGGTCGAAACGGCGGCGGAAAGGGCGAAGGCGATCAGGGTGCGGACGGCGGCGCGGTTCATCACGG
>CAZNHI010000015.1:0-16056 GCA_964572535.1 uncultured Dehalococcoidia bacterium | reverse complement strand
CCGCCGAGCCTACCGAGACGCCGACCGTTGAGCCCACCGCCGAGCCCACCGAGACGCCGACCGCCGAGCCCACCGCGACGCCTACGCCGCCGGATATCTAATGACTCAAAGACTAAGCGACTGCCTGCCGGAAGCTTAACCTCAGCGCACCGCCACCAAGGCCGGCCTTGGCTAGTGACGGAACAAGAGCCTCTTGGCGAAGCGCCGGACCTTCCGGGGAACTAGCGCCAGGGGCCTTCTTGGCATATGTGCCAAAAAGGCGGCAATCAGCCGGCTCGACGCCTGACCTTGCGGTAATCCATGGAACTCAAAGATGAGATAAGAGGCTGGATCGGCTCCGGCGTTCCTGATGCCGTGCGCCTCGCCCGCGGAGTAAAAGGCTAGGGCGGGCGCCTCAAGGCGCTGGCCCAACGTCTCCACGGTGCCACTGAGAAGCACGAGCCCGACATCGTAGGCATCTGTGTGCGGCTCGTAGCCGCCTCCTGGGCTGACGGTACTGAGATGGCATTGCAACCTACGAAGCTGTCCAGTCGCCCCTCCGAAGAGGTGCACAGTTGCGACGACCTCTGCCCTGTCAGACGGCGTTGTCCTCGCGTATTCCTGCTTGTGGAGAATACGGGTTTCGATCTGAGGCAAGCGCGCGCCCGGGGACACGCTGACCCATTTGAACATGACGTAAGTGACTGGGCTCGCGGAGGTGTTGTGAATTGTGTGAGCCTGGCCCCGCGGGTAGTAGGCAAAAGAACCGGGCGTCACCTTGTTGCGACTGACGTTCCCGTCCGGCCCAAGCAACTCCAATTCTGCATCACCGTCGAGGACGATGAGCAGTTCCTCATCTTCATGCTCGTGCGGTTCGTGAGGGACTACTCCCTTGCTGAGCACGGAGACGTGACAGTCTAGAAGTGAGAGGCAGCGGGTCTGCCCCTTGAAGAGGCGATGCGACTTCCAGCCGGATTGCCGGTCCTCTGCCAGCGGCAGGACAAGTGACCGGGCCCAACTCAGAGTGGTTCCTAGCTTGCCCGCCGGTACTGGCACGAAGCGGTTGGCATCGCTAGAGGCGGAGCCGCGCACCATGATGCAAGGAGGCTTCGGTTCTGCCAGTAAGCGAAACGGGAACTCCGTTTGAGCTAGATCCGGCATGCGGATCGGGAGATCTGGTCTCGCGTACTGCAGCAGCAGCGCCAACCGCGGCCCATCCGGGCTAGTGTTGTTCGACCCGTGCCATAGTCTGCCATCGAAGATGATGGCATCGCCATCCGTCGTCGCGGGCTGAACAATGCTCGACCCGCCATTCAAGTCTTTCGACCAGGACGCGATCTCGTCTTCGGTCACTTGCCCGCGGCGTTTACCGGCCTTATACGCCATCTCCTGAATTGTCAGCCCGAAGCGATGCGACCCGGGCACCAGGCGCAGGGACGATGCCTCGCGGGTGTTTTCCAGGCCGATCCAGACGCTAGCGGTCCCTTCTGAATCCGCGCTGGTCTCGATGTCAGTGTGCCAGTCATGAATTTGCCCCGGCTCTCGGCGTACGAGGCTTGCTCCCCAGAGCATGGCGTTCTCGCCGATAAGCTCGGCGACTCGGTCGACGATGGAAGGATCACAGCCGATGCGAGCGTATGCCGTTGAGCTCGCCGCGTGCCCCTTGAACCAAGTGAGCGGTTCAGGCGCCGCCATCAGCTCGGCCCTCAGCTTCCGGCACTCGTCGAGGCTCAGTACGGAAACAGGACTCAGGAAGCCTTGCTCAAAGAAGGTCACCTGAGCTTCAGTCTTTTGGACCTCGATACGCGACATTTCTACTTTCCCGATGCCGTGCGTCATCATCCGCACCTCGCCGCGCGCCTCATCGCTTACGACGAACGCTGAACGGACTCTCACGCACGGCGTTACACAATTCTAGCCCGGCTGCATGCAGGCCTCATCGTTCCCCCGACCGTCAGCCTAAGGCCGGGTTCCGGGCTGTGACGTTGGGCAGCAGCCATTGAGATGAAAGTGATATGTCGCTCGACAGGAAACGTTTCGAATGATGTAGACACGACAGGGAGGTCAGCCATGAACGCGCTGGCGTACACAGCCACGCTACCCGCCAAGAGAATGGCTGCGGGTGCTATCTTCCTCGATGACGCAGACCGACTTCTACTCGTAGAGCCAAACTATAAGGACGACTGGGAGATCCCCGGCGGTGTCGTCGAGGCGAATGAATCTCCCCTCACGGCATGCCTGCGCGAGGTCGAAGAGGAACTCGGCCTGACTTGCGGTCACCTCCGTCTTCTCGCCATCGATTGGGTGCCGCCGACGTCAAGCCAAACCGAAGGGCTCATGATCATCTTCGAAGGCGGGCGGTTGACCCAGCAAGACATCGACGGGATCTCGCTTCCTACGAACGAGCTGCGTGGCTTCGCCTTCTGCACCTTCGAGGAAGCAGCCTGCAAGGTCTCCCCGAGAATGGCACACCGGCTTGCAGCCGCTTTGGCAGCGAGTCAGTGCGGTACCACCGTCTACCTGGAGGATGGGATTCCGCGTCCTTGAGCCTGACTAACTCCCGCAGTCCTGCGCAGCTATTTCGTCGGTCATGAGGGCATGCCACTCATGAACGGAGAGCCTGCGCCTTACAACACGCGCGGCCGCCTCACCGGGCCTTGCCGCTCCTGCGGCGCGTTGCTCAAACACACAGTCGTCGATCTTGGCATGTCGCCGCTCTGCGAAAGCTTCCTGCGAGAAGATCAACTTGACGCAATGGAACCCTTCTTCCCTCTGCACGTGCTCGTGTGCGAGGAGTGCCTACTGGTCCAGTTGGGTGAGTATGTGAGTCCCGAGCACATCTTCTCCGAATACGCTTATTTCTCATCGTATTCGACTTCCTGGCTCGCGCATGCAGACGACTACTGCCAAATGATCGTGCGTCGCCTCAGCTTGAACCCGGCAAGCTTCGTGGTCGAGCTCGGAAGCAACGACGGCTACCTGCTCCAGTACTTCTCACGATTGGGCGTTCCTGTCCTGGGGATTGAGCCGGCTAGGAACGTCGCCCAGGCGGCCATCGAAAAACACATCCCAACCGTCGTTGACTTCTTCGGTAAGGAGCTCGCCGAAGAACTCGCCCGTCAGGGCGGGAAAGCTGACCTCATATGCGGCGCCAATGTACTTGCCCAGGTGCCTGACCTGAACGACTTCGTCGCCGGCATGTCCGTACTCCTGAAGTCGGAAGGCGTCTGCACGATCGAGCTCCCACACCTCGAACGCCTGATGGCATCGAATCAATTCGACACCATTTACCACGAGCATTTCAGCTACTTCTCGGCCCTTGCCCTACGAAGCGTTACGGCTCGGCACGGGCTCAAGTTCTTCGATGTCGAGGAGTTGCCGACGCATGGCGGTTCGCTACGCGTTTACTTCGCACATCAGGATTCAAGTCACCAAGTTTCGCAGACGGTGACAGACCTGATCGCGCGTGAGGAGCAGGCCGGCTTCGCTCGAGTGGAGGGCTACCAGTCCTTCGCCGATCGAGTGAAGTTCACCAAGCGCTCACTGCTCGCGTTGCTGATCCAACTCAAGAATGCCGGCAAGACAATCGTCGGGTACGGAGCTCCGGGGAAGGGCAACACGTTGCTGAACTATTGCGGGATCGGCGTCGATTTCGTTGACTTCACGGTCGATCGCAACCCCTACAAACACCGACGTTATACGCCCGGGATGCACATCCCCATTCGTCCCACCGAAGCGTTGGCCCTGGCCAGACCTGACTACGTGCTCATCCTCCCCTGGAACCTGAGAGAGGAGATAATGAACCAGTTGCGCTATATAGGAGATTGGGGTGGCAAGTTCATAGTCCCGATTCCTGAGCCGGTGATCATCGATCCTCGGCAGGCCCTTGTGACGCTGCGATGAGGCGCCTTGAGCTGGTCCGGCCTGGGGAGCGCATTTCACTGCTCTGCCTTGGCGCCCATTCTGACGACCTCGAGATTGGGGCGGGCGGGACGATCCTATCATGGATTGCCGCTGGCGTGCGGCTTGACGTGCATTGGTGCGTCGCAAGCGCTACACGCGAGCGCGAGAAGGAATCGCGTGACTCCGCCGCTGCGTTCCTTTCAGGCGCGGAAGCAGTCAGCCTGAGTTTTGGCTGCTTCAAAGACGGCCACCTACCCTATCAGGGCGCGGAAGTTAAAGCCTGGGTCCAGAGCCTGGAGCAGATTCCCGCGGACGTCATTTTCACGCACAGTCGCGACGATGCGCACCAGGATCACAGGTTCTTGTCGGAGCTGACTTGGAACGCATTCCGCGATCAGTTGATTCTGGAATACGAGATCCCCAAGTGGGATGGTGACCTGGGCCAGCCGAACTTCTACGTTCCCCTTTCGGAGACCGTCTTATCACGCAAGATCTCTCTCCTGGAAGACCATTTCCGATCACAACGCTCGAAGGACTGGTTCGACGCCGAGACCTTTCGTGGCCTCGCGCGCCTCAGGGGAATGGAATGCCGCGCGCCGGATCGCTATGCGGAGGCATTCATGCTGCGAAAGGCGGTTGCTGGCTAGGATCGCGGAATGCTGCTGTGTACCATCTCCCCACGTTTGGTGGTTGTTGGACACCGGCTCTTCCCTAAACCCCATCACGCTGACGTCTCACGAAGGTCGCGTGCGCCTTCGAGATGGACGCCCTCGCCAGGAGCAAGTACCTCTCGCAAGAGAAGGTCGAGGCCGCTTGCGCCCGCCTCGTCTCGAAAGAGGAGCTTCGCGCTCTCCGACTATCTCAGCATCCAGCGCGTCCTCAGCGACCGCACCCGCGGCATCTTCGGTGCCGAGGACCCGCTCCATCCAGTTCACGATCAAGAGCCTTGAACTGCTCGCTAAGTACAAGATTTGGTTCATCTCGATCGTTGACCTGGTTGACTTAGACGCCTAGCGATTTGCCTTCTATTTACGAATTCTTGTGTCTTTCGTTGAGTACAGCCGTAGGAACCGACGCGAGGAGGACACCAACGATGAACCAGTCTGAGGAACCAAGGATCGCATTCGGCTATGTGAGGGTCTCGTCAGAGGAGCAACTCGACGGCCTGAGCATTGAGTCGCAGATCGAGAAGATCAAGGAGCTGTGCAGCAGTCGTGGCTACACCTTGGAACTTTTCCGAGACCTGGGTCGCTCGGCCTACGCCGATGAGATCAGCAAGCGACCTGGCTTCAAGAAGCTCCTTGACTCAGTCCCATTCCGTCGGCCGGATGCAGTCGTTGTCTACAGCCTCGACCGCTGGTCGCGGTCGAATGTGGTCAGCGCTGAAGGCTTCCGCATCTTAAGCGCTTACGGCGTGCGCTTCATTTCGGTAACAGAGAGCGAGTTCGACCTGGACAATCCTGCGAGCACACTCATCCTGACCGTTCTCTCGTCCTTCGCCCGTTACAAATCGGCGTCGACAGCCGCGCATGTCAAACGAGTGAACGACTCAAAGTATGAGCGGGGTGTGCATCGTGGGCAGATACCCTTCGGCTTTCGCTCGGATCCCATGAGTACGAAGGGCAACCCACTCCCGCCGCTTCCCGATGAAGCCGAGTTTCCTGTAGTTCAGGAGTTATTCGCCCGAGCGCGGACCGGTTTTCACACGTGCCAGGATCTTGCCGAATGGCTGAACAACAAGGGTTACCGCACCCACGACCGTAAGAGAAGCGTGGCTGAGTCCGAGCTGGCGAACTGTCAGTGACGGATTCTGCCTATCCTCGGTCGCCGTCGCTCGCTATATCGATCCTCGCTAATGGGGCAGCTTCACCGAAGCGCCTCGCCTGCAAAGCCTCTAGCTCATGAAGATCCCTGATCATCAGACGGCGTAAGTGACTTTCGTAGCGCTGGATCTTCTCCAGGACTTCTTTATCAGGCAGTGTCCTCACCATCAGCGCCTGCTGCTGTCGGTGCACGATGGCAGCCGCCTGTTCCTCGGCATCATCTGCTTGCGATTCTAAGTGGTCGAAAGCCGCCCCGAAGACCTCCTCAAAGTCAAAGCCCAGGTTGGTAGCAAACTCTTCCAAGCCTTTCATTAGTTCGCCTTGAATGACCTCTCTATTGAACAGTCCAGTCAATCTGGAGAATTCCTCGGCAACCTCCTTAAGCCTTAGGTCCAGTTCTGTCTGCTGGCTACCACTGACTCCCGGTGTCTCCTTGAGATCACCAGAGAGTGGGTTACGTGATTTCGTCGTCTGTTCGTGCTCGATCTTAGTCAAGACTTCGTCTGTGAAGATGGTGATGACGTTTAACGTGACTGTTGATGGATACTTCGAGTCCTTGCCAGCGCTTAGGAATTCATCGAGTTCCGAGTGGGCCCTTCTCAACTCGGTCGCTTTCGACTTGAGAACTTCTGTCGCGTCCTCTGTAGCTTTAAGCCCCAGTTTGGATCGGATCCTTCTAGTTACGTCTGCAGTTATCGATTCCCTTTTGATTCTGATCTGAGCTGTCTCGTGCAGAATCACTCGCCGCTCACGCCAGAGGCTTAGCGCGACCCGCTCGGCCAGTATCCACTCCAACTGTGTCTCGGGTTGGAGGCTTTCGAGCACGCCATTGCGGTACTCAAGCCAGTCCTTTTCGTTCTCCATCCCTGGGACAACTGGAGAAATTGCGAGAATGGCGTGCTTTGTAGCATTCCACCGCACGGCCTCTTTGGCCGCGCGGGTCCGTGGTCCCGGCGGACGCTGCATGGATGCCTCCCCATTGAGTCCTTGACATCTTGTCGGCAAATCAACACTGCTACGAGAGAGTCGTGCCGAGAGCCTTCCAAGAAACACCACTGGCTCGCGGGCGGCCAGCAAGTCCAAGCCTGGAGATTGCGCACGGCGATCAGAATGGTCGGTTCCAGCAGGCGCCAGATTCACACTGCTGGTTTTATCCGCATATAGCCTGCTTTCGCGGCGATCAAGAAACGGTTCAGGCTGAGACTTCGAATCGTCGGGTCAGATTCGACACAACTCTCTCTTCAGCGAGAGGCGTTCTACGGATCGAATTCCCGTTCACGGCCCAGGAGGCTGGTGAGTTTCGGACGGGGGTATCTGGTGGGATTGGCTAGGTGACTCTTCTGACGCTAGTCACCTCCATCGACATCGATGAGTTGGGTCGGTTCTATCCCTAATGCCGCGGCAAGTTTTCGTATTGTGCTCGGTCGGGCAGCATGGCGACCTGTCTCGATGTCAGTAACGGTCGCGGTTCTGATACCAGCTAGGCGCGCCAGCTCCAACTGCGTAAGGACTCGGACTTGGCGCCAGTAGCGAAGTCTCTCAGCGATCAAACGAGGCAAGGAGCCCACCGATTGACGCAACTATACGAACAATATACGATTGTAATACGATTACAGTACGGAGATGGCAATGTGTTCAATTTGCGGCTCTACGCACAATATTGACGTTCACCACATCGTTTCCCGCGGCATGGGTGGGTCCTCGCGACCCGAGATTGAGGCTCCTGAGAACAAGATCGCCATCTGCCGGACCTGTCATATCGAGATTACCGAGCACCGCTGGTCACTCCAGCGAACCCCTGGTGAACTCTGCGTCACCCTGGTGGCGACGGGGGAGACCCTGGTGCGCCGCCGATTCGACGCGACATTTGACGCGTCTGCCTTCCTGCATCGTGTCACCTCCGTTGAAGCGACCCTCGAGTCCCTACTGCCAGGCGTACCATATCTGACGGACGAGCAGCTCGTCGAACTATTCCAGCAACTGCGAAGCGTGGACAAGCAGGCCTGGAAGGCGCAAGCGTCGATCCTTTGGGAAGCCAAGCAGAGGAGCGTCTACGGCGATCGCGCCTGGGAGGCCATTGGCCGCACCTTCGGAGTCGGCTGGCGTCAGGCCTACAACCTGGCCCGCGTCTGGCAGACCTTCTTCCTGGATGAGCAAGGCCAATTTTGCATTCAAATGCAAAATTCAGCCCTCGAAGAGGTCACCTGGTACGTGGTGGCCAGCGAGTCCCAGGCGCCCCTGTTCTGGTTGCAGTACGCCGAGGACCAGAAGGCGGTCGACCCTGGCTACACCGTTGCCGACCTCAAGGATGAGATCCGGCTGGCCGGCGCAGGACTGGAAGGCGGCCAGAGCAGTACTGGTGATGCGAAACAGCGGTGCCGCTGGCTGCGCGTCTACTGCGAAAAGCTCGACCGCGTGGTCCGACCGGGCCAGTGTCCCGGCTGCGACGTCTATCCCTTCATCCAGGAGGCACTGCGATGATCTCGGAATCGCTGACCTACGAAGAGCGCCTCTGGGTCTTCGCTCAAGGCAAGCGCCTGCGTCGATTCCGGGGCCTGCTGCGCTCGCCGCGCAGTACCTACTGCGACGCCTGCGGCTCGAGCCAGCCCAGCCACCTCTACGGCCTCAGGGACATGGACACGCGGACGGACTACTTCGTCGGTGCCAGCTGCATGGCGCACCTCAGCCTGATGCTGGTTGTGGAACGTCCCTTCGTGAAGAGCGACATCATCAGCGCCTACGTCATGGCGCGCGGTGTGCCGGAGAAGCTGCGCCTGCCGCACCAGGCACCGCTGTCTGATGACGAAGGTGGCGCCCATGCCGCCGGCTGAGCGCGTGCGCCTCGTCAAGCTGGTTGGCGAGCAGCGCTACCTGGCGCGCTCGCGCACTGTGGAGCCGGGTGCCTATTACGAGCTCAGGGTCAGTCCCGCCGGCCACGTCCGCTGCTCGTGTCCCGGCTTCGACTACCGCGGCACCTGCGCTCACTCGACGGCGCTAGCCGAACGACTTCGCCAACGGGTCAAGCCTGGGTCAGAGGCGGAAGACATCTTTGCCAGGATCAGGCGGAATCACTCATGAGCCTGAGCCTCTACGAACTCGACCCTCAGTACGAGGCACTGGCCGAGCTGCCGCTGGAAGCTGGGGATGGCGACGACCAGGATGCAGCGCTTCGTCAGGCCCTGGAAACTATCCGTGACGAGGCGCGTGACAAGGCCCTCTCACTGGCCAAGGTGGTGAAGTGCCTGGAGGCCGAGGTACGGCTGCTCGAGGAACACACGCGTCTCCTGCAATCGAGGACGCAGGCGCGACGTGACCGGGCTGATTATCTGAAGAAGCTGATCCGACTGGAACTAGACGCCTCGGGACTGGACAAAGTCAAGGACGCCCTGATCTCGGTTTGGCTGCAGCAGTCGCCACCGTCCGTGCTCGTGGTCGACGAAGAGTCCGTACCGCCGGAGTTAATGCGGGCTGTGCTGCGCCTGCCCTACGCGTTGGTGCCATCAGGACTGCGCGGTCACCTCCAGCACCTTGACGTCGACCGCGCCGCGATCCTGGAACTGGTAAAGCGCACCGGCGAGATCCCTCCGGGCGTCGAGATTCGCTCCAATGAGCGTCATCTCCGAGTCCGCTAACTATTTTTGGTTTAGGCCCTCTTAGCGATAAGCGATGTGTACGAGGCGTTCGGGGCGCTCCAAACCCGCCAGGATTTGCCGATGCCTCGCTGATTCGCGGCCGGCGCAAAGGATCGCCGAGGAAGTGCAACCGAGGAGATGCAGCCCCGAATTCCAGACTGGCCTAACGCAGGGTACTCTCCAGATAGCTTGCTCCTCCCGCATAATAATTGTATGCGACGCGCGACTCCCTCCACGCCTGCCGCAAGTTCGGCCTGCGCCCTGACTTCGCCGGCGAGCCACGCCGGCGCTGCTTACCTGGACCGGCCCAATGTAGCCAAGCGCCTGGTGCGGCTCCTAGTTATCGACGGTCTCGGGCCCGCAGCCGCAGCCAAAGCCATCTCAACCCAACACCACATCGTCACACACCAGGCCGTGAACGCCTGGATCCGGCGCCATGCGGGTCTGCTTCTCGCAGCACGGTCCCGTGCCTCCCAGGAGCTCGCAGCGGCCGTCGACCTCTCCATCGCTGAAAGGCCGGGCAGATTGGACGTGCGCCAGAGCTTGTTCGACGGAATTCTCGCCCTCATCGACGCCCGCGGCGGCCTGGCCACGGGTGCTGGCCTCCTGGTGGAAGATGTTAAATGGGTCGGCATCGGGGCGAACCGTCGGGAGTTCAAGGTCAAGCGGTTTGACGCAGCGCTCATCGCACAGCTTCGTGGTCTGTTGGAGGACACGGCTGCCGAGTTCGGTCAGATCCCACGTCCGTCGCCGCTCCCAGTCGAAACGAAACCCACTGCTGCTCTCCCGTGGGAGAAGACAGCCCGGAAGATCTACTGTCAGCTCCGGCAGCTGGACCCTGGGAAAGACTCCCAAATCACCCCGCAGGAAAACGACAGAGGAGAAGTCACGCCGCCTGCTGGAGCCAACGGTCAGACCGGGATATGAGCGCGCGACTGTAGAAGAGACAGGGTCGCCTGCCGTCGGGTCTATTTCGAGACCTAACGCGATTCGAACCAGCATCACAGTCGCATCAGTGCAAGTCCTAGTAGTTCCCGCATGTCTGTGACGGCGTGAGCGGTCCGAATCGCACTAATAGCTGGGCTCAGCAGCCGGCTCGTCTGAGGGCCCACAAGAATTTTTGTTGCAGGGTACTTTACGGGTCCAGACCCTCCGTAACCATACTGAGTCAAGAGCAGTAACGGAGGTTGGCTATGTCCAAACGTGGTCCGAGGTCAGCAGAAGGCAAAGAAATCGTTCGGTTCAACGCCGTCGTCCACGGTATGACATCTCAGTCGCCCTTTCTTCCTGGCTTAGAGCGCGAGGAGGACTGGCGGGCTCACATCGAAGGTTTTCGTGCCAGCCTTGCGCCCGAAGGTGCCCTGGAGGAGTTTCTCGTTGAGCGGATTGCGACCGCCGCGTGGAAACTCTGGCGAATCTCGAGATTCGAGACTTCGGCGTTGGTTCACTCACTCGAACGAGCGGAATCCGACGCTGGGCTAGATCTTCTTGGCAGGGATTGGCTCCGAGAGAACGCAATCGACGCAAAAGACGCCGAGGATGCGCTGAGGCTAGCTAGAAAGAGGCGTGACACTTTACGCCTGCTGATTGGTGTCCGAAGTTCAAAGCTGGATAAGGAACAGCTGGATCTTGTCACTTCCGCCGTGGAAGCGCTTGTCTCCACTCGGCGTGACATCCATCCCACGATTCAAGCATTTAAGGCGAGGACATATCGAGATGATGACCTGAGTGCGTCAAAGCTTCGCTTTGAATTCGATAATGCCTTAAGTCCCAAGAAGATGGCTCGAACGATTCTTGAACCGGAGCGCTTCACGGACGTGAATCCTTTGCATTTCTTGCTCCAGTGGGCCGATGCCCAGGTGAGACGTATAGAAAGGCTGATGCCTGAATTACCCTGGGCGGCGGAGCGTGTTCGTGCCGAGCGCCGGCTGCTAGAAGAACAGGCTTCGAACAAGGTGCTTCGTTACGAGGCGCATGAAAGGCGTCAAATGGTGCAATATCTGCACGAGCTCCAAGCATTGCAAACAAATCGCCGCGGCGGAGTCGCACCCTTGGCTCGTGTTGATGTTCAATTCACCGAGTCGGAGTCGTAGGGAATGCCGTAAGAAACCCTCCCGGTGACGGATCCAGGCGGGATTACCCGCGGGCTACGCAGGACCGTCGACCATCGTGACCGATGCGTCGAGTTAACACCTCTGGCATCGTGCATTCTAGATATGGCGCCGCTTTCACCGCCGAGATGAGAGCCGGTGCCATGGAGCACCTTTCGTCTTGATCTGGAGCTCGTCACCTAGATACCTTTGCTCTACCAAGCTCGATGTCTGGCTAGAGCATCCGAAGGTCTCGACGCGAAAAGGTGAACGAGGTCTTCTGGTACTGAAAGCAGAGACCCGTAATCGCCATTCCGCCCCTCAGGAATCGCCGCTCGGTCGATGTCCACCTCCCCGAGCCGGACTGGATCGACGGATGGAAGATATCTGACTCGTCTTGGTCAAAAATGGAAAACTACGAAACAAATCATCTGGTACCGTCGAAGCCGAGAAGAGGAAGCTGAACCTACGCAACAGAGTTGGGCCCCACGGGCTAACGGCGTGCTTTAACCGGATGCATCAGCTCTCGTGTCCGCACCACCTCCACGTCGAGAGCCCGAAGTCGCCGCAGAAGATCCGCCGCGTCAGCCTCGCTGATCCCCGGCCCGCTTGCCCACATTCGCCCTCTCCAGGCCGAGATAGCGCTGGCTGTCACCATCGGAGATGGCAACCCACCCCGCGAGTCGGGGGACAAATCCTCCAGCGCTTTCGGGTTTTTCACCGCAGGCTGTTCCTCGTCCGCCACTCTCCCTCGCTCCCCAGCGAACTCGAGTGCGGCCGTGGTGTAGCTGTAGTGGAAGCCGATGGCAATGAACATGAGCCCGCCAAGCTCAGCCGCTTCCACCCAGCCAATGTCACGGGATTCGCTCATCAGGTCCCTTGCCAGCAAGGGCACGAGCCAAAGGAGGAGGACCGCTGGCAGTAGCCAGCGAAGCTTTAGCCAGACAGCCAGGCCGGCCGCCATCATCACGCTCCCAATTCGGAGCCAGCGGTCATCGCTTGCCTCAGCCGGCAGCGCGACCAGCGTCAGCGCGACGAGCAGCAGCAGCGCCAGGAGCGTTGAGAATTCCGCGGCTTTGGCCGCGCCGATGCGAACGGATGCCGTTCCCAACTTAGGTTCGGCGTACGTCGACAAGGCCTCGTCCCACCATCAGCATCATGCCAAGGAAGATCAGGCCGATTCCGAGCACCGTAAGGCTGGTTCGGTGCTCCGCGAGGAGGCCACCGTCGCCGGCGTTGGGTATGCCCCTTATCGACCCTCCGGGTGGCACTGTGGGTGTGACTTGAGTGACCACGCCGCGTTCCTCGCTGATCAGCGTTGGCGTGGCCGTGGCGGCACCAGCGCTTGCTGGCGTTGTCGAAGTAGCGACCGGCTGGGTTGCGGTGCTCGGCGGCTGGGTTGACGTAGGAGGCGGCTGGGTTGCGGTGCTCGGCGGCTGCGTGGACGTAGGCGGAGGTTGGGTTGCAGTGCTCGGAGGCTGCGTCGACGTAGGCGGTGGCTGTGTGGCAGTGCTCACCGGCGCCGTGGAGGTGGCGATAGGCTGGGTTGCGGTGCTCGGCGGCTGTGTTGACGTAGGCGGCGGCTGGGTCGCGGTGCTCGGCGGTTGCGTCGACGTTGCGGGCGTCTGGGTTGCCGTGCTCAGCGGCGGGCCACACGGGGTGAAGCTCTCCGACTTCGCGTTCGTCGGGTTACCAGCCACTTCGATCTCTACACGAATCGAGTTTGCCTCCAGAGGCGTCGCCGATACGTCGAGCGGACCGAAGCTGTGAGGGCCGGGGCCTTCGACGGTCAGCGTCTGGCTGGCGCCGGGCACCGGGAGCCATTCGCTGCTGCCCGGCACGTGGTACGTCACGAAGACCTCGATCACGTGGCTGCCGGCTTCGGCTGCTATCGAGCCACTTACCGTCGATTCGTCGTCGCAGGAGGCCACGACCCTCCAGGAATCGCCGCCGGTCAGCTGCACAAGGAGCACCATTAGCACGCCCGCGACCGACAAGTTCATTCCGACCCAGAGAAACGGACCGGGTTTCATCTCTTTGTCTCCAGTCGCGGGGAAGACGCTCAGCGCCGAAAGGCGGATGTTCTAGTGACTCAGGACGTTCCGTCTCTGGTGTCACACTGAGATATCGTAATCATAATAAGCGTCCTTGGACTTTCGCGGGCGTTACATCTCGAGGTTGGCCCGTAAATTCCTGCTTAAACGTCCAATCTCTGGCGTCCCTGGCTCGCATTGTCAGAACTCAGCACCCATCTGCTTGTCGTGGGCTTTCGCCAAAGACCAGGAACGCGAACGACGATGCGGCCGCTGCGGATGCATCCACAGCATTCGGGACCAACGAGGCGCACGGCGCGCACGACGATCAGCTACAGGCTGAGGAGGCCCCGTCTCAAGAAAGCGCTGCGCCTCCCCTTGCGGTTGTAGCCGCTCCGAAGTCCCAACCGTCGAGTGATGACAGCCAGGCCGTAGCAACGACCTCACCGGAGCTACCGACTGCGGGCGAGCTGCCTGCCAGCTCCGGCGGTCAGCCAGCCAGCGCCGGCGAGCAGGGTCAGAATCCGCCGCCACTGGCCAGCGTCCACCCTGTCCGCGGAGGACCAGACAATCGCGGTGCTGAGATCAGCGCGGCGGCGCGCGCCGCACCGCCCGGCCAGATGGTCTCGGAGCAGCAAAAGAGCGAACACGTCGCCAACCCGTCTGGCCTTGCTGAAGACCACGTCAAGCCGGCTGCCAGTGACGACCGTGACCTCCAGCCCGGCCGAGGCAGGCGTCACGGCTCGGCATAGCCTCACCCGGCGCGCGTAGCGGCTCTCAGCCGGGAACGGCTCTCGAGCCGCGTCTCATGGGCCAGGGCGCAGCAGCCGGGCGTTGCTCTCCATTGTGATCAGGTCGCCGTCCCCATCGACCGCCGATGCTTGCGCCAGGATCCTCTCAAGGTAGGCTGGCGCATCTGGGCGAATGCTGGTCTGGGACAAACGTCACAATCTCCGGCCAGGAGGGAAGACGCGGAGGCGCTCAGCCATCGATGCGACAGACGGAGCCCGGCAGGCGCGTCCGGTTGCGCGCGATCCAGGCATAGGCCGCCTCGCCCGGGCGGTGTGCTCCCGGGAACCAGATCAGGGACGCCAGCGGCCACAGCAGCGGCAGCAGCAGAGTCAACCGCCGGAAGGAGTAGAAGCCCCCCTCCAGCACGTCACCCTGTTGGATGTAGGCCTCGCGGCGCAGGTCCCCCGGCGTCAGGTCGCCCGGCAGCACATCCAGCGACTGGAACGCCACCCAGCGCACTCGCCGCCTCAGGTCAGCGGCGGAGAGCAGCCTAACGACGCGTGTGCAGAACCCGCACTCGCCGTCGTAATAGAAGGTATAGGGGCGTCGAGAGGTGGGGCCGCTGTCTGTCGCCTCGGCGCTCGCCTTGACTGCGCTTCGTCTGCTCTCCACAGTTTCATGGTATCGCAGTGTCGTGAGGCCAACGTCCCAACGTCCATTGCCTTCATGCTGCCTGAGAGGGGCCGTGCGCGTTTCGACTAGACTTCTAGGAGGCGCACGCCGAAGTGGCGGAATGGCAGACGCGACGGTCTCAAAAACCGTTGAGGCTAACACCTCGTGTGGGTTCGACTCCCACCTTCGGCACCGATCGAAAAAGGAACACAGGGAACAAGGGGAACAGACGGAACAGTTCGCGTGGGTTCATCGTCGCTCGAAGTGTTCCCCCGGTTCCCTCCGCCCTAGGGCGTGTAGTTCGTCTCGTCCAGCGTCGCGTACATGAAGTCGTGCTTCTGCGTCGTGAAGAAGCGCCCCGGCCCGTCGGGCATCGAGTCCATGAACTTCGCTGCCTTGGTCGTGCCGTCTGCCTGTGGGAAGTACAGCGACGTCAGTACGTAGGGCGTGTTGATGTCCAGCTGCATCGCGTAGCAGGCCCCCGCGGCCCACAGCGCGCGCGCCAGGGCGTCGGCGCTCAGCGAGTTCCCGGCCGCCACCAGCAGGTCGCCGTTCGCCGTCAGCCCGACCGCCGAGCGCCAGGTGATGAACTCCGCCGAGTTGACCTGCACGTAGCCCCAGGTGTTGTTGCCCTCATTCGTGCGCTTGCTGACCTCGCAGTTGTCCACCAGCAGCACCGCGTTCTGGCGCACCGCCACAATCTCCGCGCTCCAGGTCAGGTCGCGGCCCCACTCACCGATCTGCATCGTGCCGTCCTGCAGCACCGCGATGCTGGCAAAGCCGTTGCGCAGCGGCCGGTACTGTCTGCCGTCCGCGTACATGCCGTAGCCCCCGTGCGGGCCCCGGAAGCCCCCGTTCCACGCGGCCAGCACCAGATTGCGCTGCTCCTCCGGCAGCACGCCCGGCCCCTTGACCCCCCTGTCGCCGCCGGGGTCCTCGGTGCCGCCCGTCATGTGCAGCCGCAGCCGGCGCTTGTCCAGCAGCAGCACGCCCACCACCGCGTACGGCCGCGACGTGTCCGGCCGGATGAACGTCTTCGCCATCAGCACGTCGTCCGGCGACGAGCGCGGCAGCCCCGCGGTGGTCCAGACGCCCTCACCCGGCGCCGGGCTGGCCTGCAGCGCCTTCGTCTCCGGCAGCGGCATCAGGACTGGCTTCGTGAGATAGACGGAACTCAAGGCCTCCCCTTCGT
>CAZNHI010000014.1:0-16271 GCA_964572535.1 uncultured Dehalococcoidia bacterium | reverse complement strand
GATGGTCTCCACTCCAACTTGCCACTCCCCCAGACTCAACGCGTGTGCCTGAGGGTCAGTATAGAAGGAGAAGCCGTGGACTGGTCACACTACGTGTAAATCGTGTGTCCGCTGTGGTCTCCAGTTACCTGAGAACCCCTCCGTGACGGGAGCAGGCGCCCTGGCGTCCACCGGACTTGCTATACGTACCATCGCGGCACTGGATGACGTATCCCACTCCGTCCCAGAAGCTCGCTATGCACGCGGCGAAGGAGCAGAAGTCGGGCGGTGGGTTGTAATTACCCCAGGAAGGCAGCCGGGTCGCGGACTGCCGGCGTTGGCGGGGTTGGAGTAGGGGGCAATGGGGTCGGAGCAAGAACGGCAGCTGTCGGTTCCGGCGGTACCTGCGTTGGTGGACCTAACGTGGCTTCTGCGACAGGCGGCTCGACCGAGCCCACCTGATCACCAAAGCCATCAAGGTGCGGCGAGACGCTGAACTGGTCGTCGCAGGCCGTCGAGACAATGACTGTGCCACCAGCCACCCCCGTCCCGAACACCGGCACGCCGGCCCCTCCAAGCCTGTCCAGCGTCTCCTGGTGCGGATGCCCGTACTGGTTGCCCGGTTGCGCCTGGTAGATCGCCAGCCTCGGGCTGGATGCCAGGATCAGCTGCATCGACGTCGAGGTACGAGAGCCGTGGTGGCCCAGCTTGAGAACGTCGACATCGAGGTTTCGGCCGAGCAGAATCATCTCGTTCTCGGAGCTAGTCTCGGCGTCCCCTGTGAACAGGAACGACGACTCTTCGCAGTCCATTCGGACGACGAGTGAGTTGTCGTTGATGTTGCTGCCAATACGCTCTGGCGCCAGGACTGTGAACAACACGCCACCGACCGTGAAGGTGACTCCCGGTGTGCCCACCTGTTTGGCGGCGCCCGAACTCGTGATCGCAGCCTCCAGGTCGCGGTAGACGTTGGTGGTGTAGGTCTGTCCGTTGGTCCAGACAGACCCGACTTGGCTCTCCAGGACGACCCGCGGTAGCCCGCCGATGTGATCAGCGTGCGCGTGGCTGGCGAAAACCACGTCTATCGCCGTCTCACCGAGCGCGTCCAGGAAGGCGCTCAATTCGCTGCGGGAGTCACCGCCATCGATGATCACGTCCTCGCCGGTTGGCGTCCTCACGTAGATTGCATCGCCAAGGCTCACGTCAAAGAAGTAGACGTAGAGGATGCCAAGGACCGTGGCAACCTGAGGCGCGCCAGAGCTTTCGACTCCAGTGCCGGGGGGTTCCGCCGCACTTGCCTCCTGCGCCTCTTCTTCGCCAGATGCACTCGGCGGCGCTGGAGTCTCCGTGACAAGGACGATCGTAGCGGAGGTAGGGGTCTCCTCCGCTACGAGAGCCAGAGTGGGTTGCGGCGGCGCCTGTATCCGGGAGTCATCCTCCGGCTTTTCGCCAAATGCACTGGCCACTATCACCAGCCAGACGAGCGGAACTGCTGCAGTCCAGAGCCACTTGAAGCGGCTGCGCCAGGCTGCGTGCTTCCACATGAGGTAGAGGCCGACCGGCGGGAACAGGATCAGTGCCCAAGCTATCGCACTATCGCGTTGCCACCACGCCGATTGTTCTGGTTGGGACATCTCCTCGAGAGCTTAGCCGCTCTCGCAGCCGATCCCGTCGTTGTCACTGCCGTCGAAGCCATGCGGGTCCGGCGGCAGGACAGTGAACCTCCGGAACGTGATTTCGCCGCAGTCAAGGTCTGGAGGGGGCGGCGGAATGCAGACGGTCGGGTAGGAGGGGTGACAGTTTGTTCTGGCCGGCGGAGGGGTCGTTGGCTGCGGTGGCGGGCTGGTTGGTGCCGGCGGCCGCGTGGGAGTCGGAGGCACCGAAGTAGCTGGCACTGACGTTGGCGGAACGGCAGTCGGCTGAGATGCAGCCGGTTGCGTGGATGCGGCAGGTGCTGGACTGGAAGAGACAGGGGTCGAGTTCCTCTGCGTAGGCGTTGCGCCAGGCTCCTCATCGTCGCCACAACCAACGAGCATGAGCGCGAGGATTACCGGGAGCCCAAGTGCCGCCGTCTTCCGAAGGATGGTCTGCAAGTGCGTTGTCCCCTCTCGCCGCCTTCGTCCAGCCAACCCTAGGGCTAGAACACAGCGTCGTCAACGCTTCATAAGCATTGGCAGAGACAACATCAAGGAATCTTCTACTTCCCTTCACCGGGTCTTCATGAACTCTGGTTCGGCCGCACGGTATCACCTAGGTATGGAATTCTGTCGCGAGGAACCCGATGCCGTGTCTGCGGAGCCCGAACTTGCTTGCAGTCTCGAACAGCGCGGGCACTGCCACCTTGTGATGGTTGGCGGCGTGCCGCACCTGCGGCTTGGACAGATGTGCGGCCTGCGCCGGCTTTTCCCTGGCCTCCGTCCCCCCGAAGCCGACAGGGAACTCTGGCTCGATACAGCCAGCAACAGCATCTGGTACCAGGGCCGTCAGGCGATTCTGACCAGGACAGAATTCACTGTAGTCGCCGCGGTGGCGGAGGCCGGCGGCGACTACGTCACGCACCAGCAAATCGCCGCCTCGGTCTGGGGCGAGATCGGTCCGCAACGGGTGGGAGTGCTGATCCATGCACACCTCCGCAACATCCGCATCAAGTTTCGAGCCGCCGGCATTCCCGACCAGGTACTTCACTCGGGGAGGGGTATCGGCCTGAGGTTGTCCGTTAACGCTGGCTCCTAGCCAGCGCCGCGACGCCAGACTCTTGTTGGCCGGTGTGTATCCTGTCGGGGGACAAGTCAGATGACGACTTCGAACTCGGAAAACACAGTCTTGCCAGTCCGCGTCCTCGTCGTGGATGACGATACTCGGCTGCTCGTGTCACTCAGAAGGGGCCTCACGCTACGCGGCTTTCGGCCGGAGTGTTCGGAGACGTTGCCACAGGCTCTAACCCACCTGGAAACCGGCTGGCCGCAGGTAGTCATCCTGGACGTCGGCATGCCGGGAATGGACGGAGTGACCTTCTGCCGCCTCGTCAGGGATCGCTTCAGTGTCCCGATCCTGATGCTCACAGCGCGGGACGCCGTTGAAGACAGGGTGGCAGGCTTAGAGGCTGGCGCCGATGACTACCTGGTTAAGCCTTTTGCCCTGGACGAACTGGTTGCTCGCCTCCGTGCCCTTCTGCGACGCGGCGGCGCACCAGCCGTGCCCCGTTTGCTGACTTATGCGGACCTCAGCCTCGACAAGGCTTCCTGGACGGCGACGCGCCGCGGTAACGACCTTGACCTGACTGCGACCGAGTTCCAGATACTAGAGGCGCTGCTTGACCAGCCAGGTACTGTCTCCAGCAGAGAGGACCTTCTAACCAAAGTCTGGGGCGACCCGGGCGCAGCCAGCTCTAACGTAGTCGACGCCCATGTCGCCAACCTCAGGCGCAAGCTGGAGGCCGGAGGCCGTTCTCGCCTGGTCCAGACCGTGCGCCGGGCCGGCTACAAGCTTCAGGCTGAGACTTGACGCTTCAGTGGCGACTGACCTTGCTGTTCTTCCTGCTCACGGCGGGCGCACTGGCCGCGCTCGGCGGGGGCGCCTACTTCGTGGCCCAGGAGCGGGTCTACGGCAGCGTCGATGACGGCCTCTCAGCCCGCAGTCAGGCGCTTACCGCCTCGATCACCGCAAGCGACCGGCCTCTATCTACAACCGACCTCGTGGCCAGCAGCCGTAGCCTCGATTCTCAGGCTGCGCTGGGCGCGGTTTTTCGCGTGCTCAGCCTCGATGGCAGCCCCTTGTACTCCAGCGGTGGGGCAGGAGGTGGGGTGGGATCTGTGAGCCTCGAGCCTGGCTTCCGCACACTGGAGGCCGGCGAGGAACGAATGAGAGTTCTCCTGCGGCCGGTCACGGCCGCAGGACAGCCAATCGCCTACATAGAGACGAGCGCCTCGCTCCGACAGGCGGACGACTCGCTCGCCAGCATGCGCCAGGTGCTCGCCTTCGGCGGCGTTGCGGTCTCAGCTCTCTCTGGCGTGCTTGCGTTCTTCGTAGCCGGCAAAGCCGTACAGCCGGTGCGTGACATTGCCCGGCTGGCGCGAGAAATTGAGCGGACCGCCGACTTCACCCGCCGCCTGCCGGAAGCGAGGTCGGCGCGCGAGATGCAGGAGATGTCCCGCACCTTCAACCGCATGATCGAACGCGTAGAGCGCATGGTCCAGACCCAACGGTCCTTTCTGTCCGATACGTCGCACGAGCTGCGCAGACCACTGACCATCCTGCGAACGAACATCGATGTGATCAACGACCCTGCCCTTTCACTTGAGGAGCGCAACGCCGTCCAGCAGGAGATGTCCGAGGTTACGGACTCAATGAGCCACCTGCTTTCGGAGCTGCTCATGCTTGCCCGGCAGGACGAGGAGTCCTTGCAACTGCAGCGCGTCGACCTTAGCGAGGTCTGCGCAGGGGCAGTGAAATCAGTTTCGATGGCGTACCCCGAGCACCACTATCAATGCGACCTTGAATCGGCCATCGAGGTTTTAGCTGACCGAGAACGGCTGTCGCGCGCCGTCTCGAATGTGGTACAGAACGCGGCAATCTACATGGACGGTCCCGGCGAAATTAGTCTCAACCTCAAGGCCAATGATCATCTCGCGACGCTGCGGGTGTCAGACTCCGGGCCGGGTATGGCGCCTGAGGACGTTCAGCGCGCCTTCGAGCGCTTCTACCGCGGTGTCGGGGCCAGGCGCGCCCGTCCTGACGGGCTGGGCCTTGGCCTCGCAATAGTGAAGCAGGTCATCGACAGCCATGACGGGACGATAGAGATCGAGAGCGCTCTCGGGCACGGCACCAGGGTCATCGTCCAGATCCCGCTGCTCGACGACTGAGCCACGCATCTTGGCCTGATCTTTTGCTCCTCTTCATCCCGCCTTCATGAAGACCCACCGACCAGCGTGTGAACGTATCGTCGGCTTCATGAAACGCGGAGCAGAGGAGGAGTTGAATGAACGAGTTAGCACCCCTCGTGGGCCTGGTGTCATCTTGGATCGTGGGCGGCGTCTTGTTGGTCGCTGGGGCTGGCAAGTTACGCAGTCCAGAAAAACTCGCGCAGGTACTGCAGTCGTATAGCTTCATCCCCGCGGTAGCCCGAAGGGCCCTTTCCGTCGTCTTGCCGGCAGCCGAAGTCATGCTTGGCGTATTGGTGATTCTCGGCGTCCAGAACGGCGTATTCGCACCCTTAGCCGCGGTCCTGTTCCTGGTTTTTGCCCTCGCATTGACCCTCGCTTTCGGAATCCGCGGCGCCGCGGATTGCGGTTGCTTCGGCGACGCGTCCAGGCGCACATCCACGAGTCTCTTAATCGGCCGGACCGTCTCTTTGGTTGTGCTGTCGCTAGTTGTCCTGGCGGCTGGTAGCCCGGTGTTATCACCGGGCTCGACGGCTCTCGTGCTTGCTTTCGGCGCCGCTTCACTGGCGTTGGCCTGCACCTTCTTGAGGTGGGAGCCTGCCGAATCAAGTGCCTCCGGCCTGACCACGGCCGGCAACGAACGGCGACGCTTCCTCCGCGTTGCTGGTTCCACGGTGGCCGGACTCGCCGCCGCTGTATCGCTGGGTGTGGCCGAGCGGAGGACCGCGGAAGCCTCCTGCTTCGGCTGCGGCACATGCGGAACTGATTACATCTTCCTCTACTGCATCAGCCCGTGCTGCGCCATGTACTGGGTCCGACCCTACAACTACTGCGGGACATCCTGCCCGGCCTGCAGTCCCAGATACCAGATGTTCTGCGGCGTGCAGTCCTGCTGCTAGCTAGATACGCACCCGACCAGACCTGGAAAGAAAGGCTTCGACAATGAATGAAATCGATCTCGGCCCCGTGACCGTGGCGCTGGCCGCGCTTCCCACTGGCAAAGATGTGACAGAGCAGCCATCCACACCTCCTGACTATCGGGTTTACACCGACGAGAACGACGACGCGCTGCGCGACCTTGCCAGGCCGGCGACGCTGTCGGCTGGGCTGAAGTTCTTCGACGCCACGCTGTTTCGCTCGCCAATCCAGATGGCGATCTGGACTTACGCCGACCAGAGCATGGGCAGAAGCGTGACCCTGGCACGGACACCAGTGGGTGGACTCAAGCAGACAGGTGACGCCAAGCCGACAATCTACGTCGCGGGCCAGGACCTTCTTGAAGCCGCGGTGGACGGTGCGCCGGGCGCGCGCGTGGTCATCTCAGACGATCTTCTCTGGCGTGGTGCCCGCACGAGCCTGGTCTGGTTGAAGGACGGCTCCGTCCTCCAGATCTCCGGACGTGGCGTGACCGACCAGGAGCTGGCGGAGATAGCCGGTAGCCTTTAGGCCATGGCTCTTTTCTCTACGGAAAGGAGCAGTCTGTAGAATGGCGCGAAGTGTGCTCGCTACAGACTGGCCTGGCGCCCGCCTTGCCGGTAGGCTTGGCTCTTTTGCTTCTGCTGGCTGGCTGCGCTCCGGATCAAGGGCCAGCGCCAGTCGCTGAGGTGCGCGCCGCGAAAGACTGCCCCGAGCCTCGCTGTATCTCCAGGGCCAAGGCCGCTGAGGAACTCGGCTTTGCGGTCTGGGAACCTCTAGACCTGCCGGAAGGCTTCGCCATTTACGAGCGGACCGTGCGCACTCCGAGGAATGGGCAGTCGGCTCCCGACGCAGATCCATCGCGATTCACTCCGGGCGAACCCCCGCCAACCTTGACGAACTCAAGACCGCCGTTGGTTCTGCTCCTGAACTACAGATTCAACGAGAGCCCCAACGTCGCGGGCATAATGGTCGCGGAGGCAGCTCACGCTAGCGCGGGCACCGAACTCCATTTGCAGGTCCCGGAGCAAGCATGCGGTGAGGTCTTGAAGGGCAAGCGAGGCGTTCTGGTCTACGTCAACGGCTCCGCCGAGGCTCAACCGGGAGCTAGCGAGGGCGAGTGGTCGGTCTGCAAGGTGCCAGAGAATCCCCCCAGAGATGCCCACACGGTCATGCTGACGAGGGGGAACGTACTGATCGAGGTGGTCGCCTTCCCCGAGGCCGGGGTCTCCAAGGAAGAGATCCTCAGGCTCGCCGACTCACTCATGGAAGCCAAGTAGCGCCGCAGCCATCAGGGCGTCGAACCGGCCATCCTGGTCGCCGCGCGTCTTCAGCCCCAGCCGCCTTACCATCGCTTGGACCAAGTGAACCCGCGGGCTCGCTGCAAGCTCGGCCGTCACCAGGTCGATTTCTTTCTGGCACTCCCGGCAGAAGTAGATCTTCCGACGCTCGATTATCCAGATGAAGCCGGCGCGGAAGCCGAAGCCACAGCGGTCACAGACCAACAAGGCCGGTGGTAGATCCCCGTTACCAGTCGAGGTTTCCTGGCGTCGATCGATGTCTGCCAACGACAGCCCACGCTTCCCCGGAGCCATTCCTGAACCAGTTGATAGGGGCAGTTAAGCGTCTACGCTGCGATGCGTCAACTGCATTCCGCAACGGCACTCTACTTATGTCTGGTTACAAGATCAGAAGATAGTGTCGTTTTAGGGTATTCTCTACTTCGACCTAGGATGGTCGCGCGTTCACCTACGCTCTTTTGTCAACTGCTGGTGCGCGATTTAGAATCGCTCGTGCCTGACCCGAAGAAACCGCCACGACAAGAACGCCGTCCAGGTCATCATCGATGGCAGGCTTGTGGGTTATCTCAATCGAGAGCAAGCGGTCGGCTTCCACAGGTTGATAGCAGACGTTGGCCATCCCAACCGGGCGCTCGCGAACATCGAAGCGCGCATCTTTGGCGGACGTCTCGGAGATGACGGGTACGAGGCGTCCTACGGAGTCGCGCTCTACCTGCCGGAAAGCCTGGCCAAAGTGATCGGTTACGGAATGGACCCTCGATAGCGCAAACTCACCCAGCGATTTCGGGCAGGCCGCCGCGGCCGGGCAGAAGTTCAGGCACCTCGTCCTCGTCCTCGTCCTCGTATACGACGGTGAGCCTCACCGCCAACGGACCGCCGTCGGCGCCTGCGAGGCGGTCGCCGAACACCGTTGGCTTGTGAGCCTTCAAAAGCCACATGGCCACGGCGGCGTTGTTCCGCGCCATGGTCCACAGCGATGCCAACAGACCGTCGCAAGCGTCTTCGAGTGCGTCCGCCCACGCCTCGGCGAAGTCCGCGTCGGTTGCCTTTGCGGCGTAAGCCGCCCGGCGAGATACGCCGGCCGCGCGGCAGGAGGCACGGACGTTCGCGGAGTTCGACAAAGCCGCCAGGAATAGGGGCTTCCAGCCCGGCACGACCTGTTTCTTGCGAGGCTTCATCTCAGGAGCCTACACCGCGGCGCTGGGTTCTTGGCGCCACGTCCCGCGTGCGCGCGTGAGCAGTGTGCAAGTGTGCAAGTCACGCCCGAGTCCTGAGCAGGTCTTCGCGCCTCTGGTATTCGTCCCCGGCCCTCTTCTTCCCGAGGACAGCCCTGGGCTGCTCGCCTTGATCGTACGGTCCCGCAATGAGCCACAGCCTCGGTATCCTGCCCTCCTTGCCGCGCGACGGCGAGAACTCCTCGAGCGCCACGAAATCGCCATCGAGATGGGCGCACTTCTGGTAGAACGACAGGATCCGGCCGCGGCGAGTCCGCGCTACTTCACTATGCATAGGACAGGGAATGCTCCCGTCCCGCCTGACGAAGACTACTGGATCGCGCATTTGGTTCCTTCCGGGCGTGAGCAGGGCGCGCCAGGAGCGGTGTCAGCCGATCTTTTCGTCTTGGGATGAGGTAAGGGTGTGCCGCGCATCAGAACGCCTCGAGCCGGCTCGCCAGGGAGGCGACCAGGTATTTCACGCGGTCGGTGATCGGCTTGCCGCTCGCGTCCAGCTCGCGGCCGGACAAGTCTTGGAGGACCTGCTCCAGAATGACTCGCCCATCTTGGCCGCTTATTCCCTGGGTCATTCTTGCCAGGCGCGTCCGAAAGTAGGGCTTCACGTCGCTCCAGGAGAGCCCGTACGTCTGATCGAAAACCTCTGCTATCAGGGTCGGCTCGGCGTCTCGCGATTCGTCGCCGCCAGCGCGCTTTCGCGCTGGCGGCGTGATCCGAGGGCGCAGCCCGAGCGCGCCCGAAGGGCCACGATCTCTCTTGTCTCTAAGATCGGGGTCAAGGTTCTTTACCCCTTTTGGTAAAGGTTCTTTACCCCCTAAACGCTCTAACCAGTCCGCCACGATGGCATACATGAGGCGTCCGTTGCGATCCGTGGCGACCAACAACACCTCTGCTGCTACAAGCTCTCGTGTGGCCCGGATCAGGCTTGGCTTCGTAATTCCTAGCCGCCTGAGGAGGTTGGTCTGACTGACCAAACATCGGTCGCTCTCATGAAGTGAGCAGATGCGAAAGAGCAGTCCGAACAGCAGCTTGGCAGTCGAGCTGAGCCGGCTCGCCATCACCTGGTCAGGAATGGGGCTCCAATTGAGCCCTCGCAGGCTCAGCGCGTTCGTCCTCCGCGTAGAATTGACACTTGCACGTAGGCTGGTACTCTCGCTAGTAGCCGATATCACCGGCTGACCCCCCTTGAAGCGGCGCCGACCAGGGCGCCGCTTCTGCTTCTTGCTAGACAGTCTTTGTGGGCTTCGCACCGACACGCCGACGCCGGCGCCGTGCTGCTGCCGACGCTGCAATTTCTTCGAAGACTGGCAGCAGCTCTAATTTAACCAGGCAAGCGACCTGATTCAGGTAGTTTCTGAGACGCTCCCTACGCTCCCGCGTCAGATGCGCCTTCACGTCGCTAAGGCTTAGAAAACCGAAGGGAGACTCGCGGCCGACGCCGATGACATAGAACAGAGCAATCAGCTCGGTATCGGTGAATCGCAAGGCCGGGCGTGGTCGTTTCCACCGGACCCCGTCTTCGTTCCGGTGATCGCCTTCGTGTCCCTTCGCTCGCGAACAGCCGCCGAAGCTGCCTCGCGGTGTGGCCCGGCATTGCTGTTCATATGGCGGCGCTTCTCTCACGAGAGTCATGACGCCACCGGCCGGCGCCGACAGGTCAAGCCCCAGGGGCGTTTGAGCGGAACAGCGGGCACTGACAACAACCTCACGGCGCCGCAGATCGAGCAAGTCAAAATGCGGCGGCCATCCGGCAGGTCGCTGGCAACCACCGCGCCACCCCACCACTCATGACAACGCTGCTGGTTCAAGGCTCCACGTCCGCCAGTGCGTCGTCGAGGCGAAGCAGCCAGGCGACGGTCCGTGCGCTGCGCTCAGGCATGGCACCCAGAATTTCCGGCAACGTGGAGTCTGGGGTGGGCGAGTACAACTGCAGTCGCTGCAGCGCGGCGTCGTAGACCCGGCTGCGCAGCTCTGCTCGGCGCAACTCGCGGGTGAGGGCGTCGCGATAACTGTTCACGGCTTCGGTAACTCCACGTCCGGGAGCTGGATCAGCCTTGCCAGGACGCGCAGCTCCGAGCAGGAAGCAGCGGGAAGAGCTCGGCGGCGGGGTTTACCGGCAGATCGTCGCGCCAGCGCATCAGTGCCCCGGCCGAGTCGCTGCTGGCCCTGCCGCAGGCGCCTCCAGCCCCATGGCGCCGTACACGCGGCGGTGCAGCTCGCGTTCAGAAATGCGGATCACCTGCGGCGTCGGATGCCAGGCTGCGATCTGGCCAGCGGCGATCAGCCGGCGGACCTGCCGGGTGCTGATGCCCAAGAAGGCGGCGGCTTGCTGCAGCGTAACCAGCCGGTCGTCGGTTTCGGCCATGACCACTTCCCCCGAACTAAGAGTCGCCGAGCGCGTTCCTCACGCGCTCGCCCGCTGTCTCCTATTTCGGGTCTAGCCCGGTTGGTGTAGTCCAAGATTAGGCAGAGCCGCCCGAGCTGTCAACCGCCGTCCATCCAGCGACTGGAAGGGGCTGCCGGTCGCCGTCCATCTAATAGTCCATCTAATGAAACGCTGCCGCCGTAGGCAAAAGTCGCCGCCGTTGTCAGCGTCGCAGGCGATGATTCAGATTCAATTTACGGTGGTCGCCGCCGTTGTTAACCGCTGTCAACAGCATCCAATGGAGTGCTAACATTCGTAGCAATCATTGACGAGATCGTCGGGTTCACTCGGCCCGTCAATTGTGAGTCGGTGACGGTAGAGGCGGGGTAGAGGGGTAGGAGGCAGCTATGACAGGTTCCGCACGAAGGTCCTTGCTCTCGATTCTCTTCATGGGAGCGGCGTTGCTCGCGCTGTCCTGTGGCGGTGATGACAACGGCGCCACCAGCAGCAACGACAACAGCGGTGAAGACAACGAATCGAACGCTACACCCGCCAACGCGGACTTGCGCATGGCAGGTGGCGATCCCCTGACTCTCGACCCGGCTGTCGCCGGTGACGCCGGCTCCGCGACCTACATCGTCGAGCTCTTCGGCGGCCTCGTAACGCTGGACCGCGACCTGAAGATCGTCCCTGACCTCGCTGAGAGCTGGACGGTCAGTTCAGACGGCCTGGCTTACACATTCAAGATCCGCGCCAACGCTCAGTTCCACAACGGCAAGCCTGTCACAGCTACCGACTTCAAGTACTCCCTGGACCGCACCGCGAAGCTGGGTCAGACGACGTCCGCGACGGCAGAAGCATACCTGGGCGACATCGTGGGCGCGAAGGACGTGACCCGCGGCCGCGCCGAATCGATCAGCGGCGTCAAGGTGATCGACGCTCGCACCCTCGAAATCACAATCGACAAGCCCAAGGCCTACTTCCTCGCCAAGCTGACCTACCCGACCGCCTTCGTGGTCGACCAGCAACAGGTGGAATCGAATCCGCGCAACTGGACGCGCGACCCCAACGGCACCGGACCATACAAGATGGCTGAATGGCGCCTGAACGAGCGCATCATTCTCGAAGCGAACGAGAAATACCACCTGGGCGCGCCGGCTGTTAAGCGCGTGCTCTACGTCCTGGCCGGCGGTTCCACGCTCACCCAGTACGAAAACGACGAGCTGGACGTGGCAAGTATCAGCGTCAACGACATCGAACGCGTGCTCAGCCCGCGCGACCCGCTCAACAAAGACTACAAAACCGGCGCCAACCTCTCCATCTCCTACATCGGTTTCAACGTTTCGCAGCCGCCGTTCGACGACCCGAAGGTGCGCCAGGCGTTCGCGATGGCGATCAACCGCGACCAGATCGTCCGCGTCGTGCTCAAGGAGATGCTGCCGGTTGCGAACAGCTTCATGATGCCCGGGCTGCCCGGCTACAACTCCCAGGCATCACTACCGAAGTTCGACGCGGCGGCGGCGAAACAAGCACTGGCAGAATCGAAGTACAAGGACGCACGCGGACTGGGCCAGATCACGCTGACCGAAATTGGTGGTGGCGCCAACGCCGGCATCACCACTCAGGCGATCATCGAGATGTGGCGGACGAACCTGGGCGTTGAGGTCTCGATCGCACAGTCGGAGGCAGCGAGCTTCTTCGAAGACCTCGACCGCGGCCGCCTGCAGATGTTCGACATCGGCTGGATCATGGACTACCCAGACCCGGAAGACATCATCGATCTGCTGTTCCACAGCACCAGCCGGCAGAACAACACCAAATACAAGAACCCGCAGTTCGACACACTGGTGGAGCAGGCTCGCATCGAGCAAGACGCCACGAAGCGAGTGCAGCTGTATCAGCAGGCAGAGCAGATTCTTATCCAGGACATGCCGTGGATCCCGCTGTACTTCGGGCGCGACCACTTCGTCGTGAAACCGAAGGTCAAGGGTTTCGAGCCGCTGCCGATCGTAGTGCCGATGCTGCGTTATCTAACGATCGAAAAATAGTAGGCCCTGCACTTCACCGCTAGGAGCGCATCCGTGACCCCGCGCGCCAGCCAGGAGTAAACTCGCCGCGATGGAAAGCAGCCTGTCCTACATCCTGAGGCGCTTGCTTTGGGTGCCGGCGATTCTATTCGTTGTCAGTTTCGCAACATTCGCCCTTGCTCGCTTTGGCCCGGGCGACCCCGTACGTATCGCTTCTGGCCAATTTCGCGACGAGGAGGCGTTTGCGCGCATCCGCGCCGCTAGAGGCCTGGACAAGCCGATCTACGACCAGTACTACCTCTACATGGAGGGCGTGCTTACGCGCTTCGATTTCGGCGAGAGCTTTCGCTACAAGGGCCGCACTGTGAACGAAGTCATGTTCCCAGCGATGTGGCGTTCGATGCAGTTCAACGCTATCGCCCTCGCGATTACGATGCCTCTCGGCATCGCCCTCGGAGTCTTTGCAGCCAAACGCCAGGGCACCTGGATGGACCCCACGGCGATCAGCGCCTTCCTGGTCATCCAATCGATTCCCGTCCTGATCGCCGTGCCGTTCGCGCTGCTGATATTCGCGCTCAAGCTGGGCATCCTGCCCGCCAGCGGTTGGCCGCAGGACTGTGCCGTTACGCTGCCAGCCCTCGGCGATAGCTACGAGTGCATCGGCGTGGTCAGCAAAGAGGCGATTATTCCGATCCTCGCGCTGTCGCTGCCTGGGATTGCCGTGTGGGGCCGATTCACCCGCGCGTTTACTCTGGAGGTTATGAAGGAAGACTATGTCCGAACGGCCAGGTCCAAGGGCCTGAGTGAATTCAGGGTGCTGACGAGCCACATCTTGCGTAACGCCATGCTGCCCCTGAGCACGATCATCGTGTTCTCGCTGGTGGGGCTGCTAGAGGGGTCGTTCTTTATCGAGACGCTTACCGGCATCCCAGGGCTCGGCCTCCTGTCCTTCCAGGCCGTCAACGACCGCGACTACGATTTCATCATGGCGGTGGTGCTGATCGGTGCCGTCATGTTTGTTATGGCAAGTATCGCGGTCGATGTGCTCTACACAATCATAGATCCCAGGATTAGGTATGGCGCGCGAGACCGCTGACCTCAGCTTGGACTCGCGGGACCCGAAGGTCAGCTCCGTCAGCCCAATGGGGCTGGCCTGGCGCAGACTGATCCGTAAGCGAATCGCAATGGTGGGTCTGACCTTCATTCTCACCTTCTACGTCGTGGGCATCTCGGCTAACTTCCTCACCTCCTTCGGCGTGATCTCTTCGTACCGCGGCCAGGACCTGGAGCAGGCACTGCAAGGACCGTCCCTGGATCACCCCTTCGGCACTGACCGTCTGGGCCGCGACCAGCTGAGCCGTGTGGTCTGGGCGTCCCGGACCACCGTGATCGTTACGCTAGCCACGTTATTTACAGGTAGCCTGTTGTTCGCGGTCAGCCTGGGGCTGATCTCTGGCTACGTCGGTGGCTGGGTAGACACACTGATCATGCGGGTCGGCGATACGTTTGCCTCTCTGCCGACGCTCTTGATGCTGATCCTGATCAACGCGACACTCAAAGAACGCGTGCGTGACCTGGGCCGAAACGTGGAGGACTTCACCGGCATTGGCGGCATCGTGTCGCAGGGAGTGCCGGACTACTTCCTTGTTTTTGGGGCGCTATCGCTATTCGGCTGGGTGAGTGGCGCGCGCATTATCCGGGCGCAAATCCTCTCCTTGAGAGAGACGGAGTTCATCCTGGCCGCGCGCTCCCTGGGCGCTTCGACACCGCGCATCCTGTTCCGTCACCTGCTGCCCAACGTGGCGAACATTATCATCGTCAGCCTGTCGCTCGGTTTGGCGGGCATCGCCGGGTCCGAGATCATCCTGACCTGGTTCGGCGTCGGTATCCAGCCACCCCACCCCAGCTTCGGTGCAATGATCTTCGAGGCGTCAAGCGTGCGGACTATCAACCAGTATCCCCACCTGCTGCTGTTCCCCGGCGCCGTCGTCGCGGGGCTGCTGTTCTCGTTTAACCTCCTGGGGGACGCGCTGACAGACGTGTTCACGCCGCGCGCCAACTAGCAGCGCAGAGGCGTTATCCCCAGAATCCGGGCGCTTGCTATAATCCAAGGTAGCGGCCTTGTCGCCCAGGGATGGAAAGTCGCGCCCGTCACGTGGAAGTAAGGAAACAGTGAAGGTAACCACAGAAGAGCTCCCAGAGCGCCAGGTCAAGCTGCAGATCGAAGTCGACGACGAGCGCCACAACGAGGCGATTGAGAAGGCGTACAAGAAGCTGGCGCCCCAGGTGCAAATCCCTGGCTTCCGGCCCGGCAAAGCGCCGCGTCCCATGATCGAGAAGCAGCTCGGCAGGCACCGCCTCCTGGATGAGGCGATGGACATCGTCGTGCCGGTCGCGTACCGCGAAGCGCTGGAGGAGAACGACATCACGCCCGTGGCCCAACCGACCGTTGAGTTGGTCAGCCACGAACCGCTAATTTTCACGGCCACGGTGCCCCTGGAGCCCATCGTCGATCTGGGTGACTACCAGTCAATGCGGCTACCGCGCGAAGGAGTGAAGGTCGAAGACCAGCAGGTCGACGAGGCGGTCGAGGACCTGCGCAGGCGCCATGGGACAATCGAGCCGGTGAGCCGCAAAGCGAAGAAGGGCGACATCATCAGCGGCAGCGTCAGCGCCAAGGCTGGCGACCTCAGCGTCTTCGCCGCCGACGACATCGAGTTCAGGGTCACGGACGAGGCGCTCCGATCACTGCCGGGCTTCCTCGACGTGGTCGTGGGGCTGAAGAAGGGCGATGAGGTCACAAAGACCGCCGCAGCGCCCGCAGACCACAGCGACGCGAACATCGCGGGCAAGACGCTGACCTATGTCGCCAAGATCAACGAGGTCAAGGAAGAGAAGCTGGCGAAACTGGACGACGACTTCGCCAGGGAAGTCGGCGACCACCAGACGCTGCTGGCCCTGCGCGCCAAGATCCGCGAAGACATCGAGAAGGCTGAGAACGAGGCCAACCTTCGCGCCTACGAGACCTCCGCGGTCGATGCGCTGGCAGAGCACGCTAAGATCGAATACCCGGTTGTGATGGTCGAGCACGAGATCGACCATCTCCTGCAGGACCAGGCGAACCTCGACCCTCGCGACCCACGCGCGCAATTGCTTTACCTGCAGCGCATGAACAAAAGCGAAGAAGAGGTGAGGGACTCCTTACGGGAAGAAGCGACCACAAGATTGAAGCGCTCAGTCGTGCTGAGTGAGTTCGCCGAAGCCGAGAATATTAGTGTAGAAGACGCGGACGTGGACGCGGAGCTTGAGAGCATGGCCGCTTCCGCCGGAGAGCAGGGCGACTTCGTCCGGCAGCTCTTTGGCGGACAGGAGGCTCGCGAGACTCTGGCGCGGAACCTCCACACACGCAGGACCCTGGAGCGGCTGGTGGAGATCACCGGCCAGGAAGTCAAAAAGGCGGCTCCGGCGAAGAAGCCGGCCAAGCCGCGCCGCACAGCGCCTCGCAAGGTTGAGGCATAAGACCCGGGGGCCGGGGCAGGAGTAAGAATGAACGACCCGTTGCGAGCCATCAT
>CAZNHI010000013.1:0-16661 GCA_964572535.1 uncultured Dehalococcoidia bacterium | reverse complement strand
AAGCCTGCAGGTCGGACTCGACGAAGCGCTCCCGCGGCACGCGGCCCATTGCCGCCAGGATACGCGCGTCAGTTACGTCACGCGCCAACGAGCGAAGCAGGATCGCCCGGGCGTCCTCAGGACTGAGCAGGACTCGCGCGTTTTCGCTGGGGCCAGGGTTCTTCATGTCTTACGCTGGCTTCACTCCGACGTGCGCGTTGCAGGCGCCGAACATGAGGCGGCGGACCTTGATTTCAGAGAGTCCTGCGTCCCGCATGCAGCGGCTGATCTCTTCCACGCTCTCGAAGTTGTCCACGGAGCGCGGCAGGTATTCGTAAGCCGGCTTGTCGCCTGAGATCAGGCCGCCCACCAGCGGCGAGAAGGTGTGGAAGTAGAAGTCGAACAGGTGCCGGAAGCCCCAGAGACGCGGCCGGTTCAGTTCCAGGAAGACGGCCCGGCCTCCAGGCGCCAGCACCCGCGTCATCTCGCGGAATGCCCCCGTGAGGTCGGGGACGTTACGCCCGCCGAACGCCATCGTCGCGGCGCGAAAGACGCCGTCCGCGTAGGGCAATCGCATGGCGTCGCCTTCGTGATGGTCGACGCGGCGCTCGTGGCGGTTGGCGCTCTTCTCGTGGCCCAGTAGCAGCATCTCGCGCGCAATGTCCAGGCCGACCACGAAGCCGGTTTCGCCCACGCGTTTGGCCATTTCAAAGGCCAGGTCCCCGGTGCCGCTAGCGACGTCCAGCGCGCGATCACCGGGTCCGAGCTTCGTCTCGCGCGCGGCGAGCTTACGCCAGCCTCCGTCCAGGCCCAGGGACATCAGGCGGTTCATCAGGTCGTAGCGGTGTGCTATACGACCGAACATGGCCGCGACGACGGTGGGGTCGCCGTGGGGCAACTCTGGTGCGGTGGCCTTGCTCACAGGTCTAGTGTAGTGGACGGCCCCTGCTAGCCGAAGAAACCGCGCTGCAGGGCATCGAGGAGCCAGTCCGCCAGCTCGTCCGGCCGGTCGACGTGGATGTCGTGCGGGGCCCCGACGAAGTGCTTGGCTTCCGCGCGCTTCAGCTTCGGCACGAGCTTCTTCAGCTCTTCGTCCCGTCGCCGTCGCCGCTCTTCGTCGGGCGTGTCCGCAACCGCTATCAGCACTGGCACCGTTACCTTCTCGCACAGCTGCGAGGGCTTCTGCTCCCAGAGAGCCCGTATTATCTGCATGTGTCGTTCCAACGTCAGCCAGGGACGGATCGTCCCGTCCTGTAGCGTGTCGTAGTTGCCCATCTGCATCTCGATCTGTTCGTCGTTCCACGCAGGGTGGAACGAACGGAAGCGCTCGATCAGCTGCGACCTCGGCGTGCCCAGCAGGTTGGGGGGCCGCAGTTGCTGTGAGATTGTCTCCCAGGTGGCCCCCGGGCGGCTCGAGAGATCGATGAAGCCGCCGTCTACCAGGATGATGCCGGAGGTGGCCTCCGGGTAGCGCCCCGCGAAGTCAAGCACCACGTTGCCGCCCCACGACTGGCCAACGATCACAGACCTTTGCAGGCCCAGTGCGTCGGTCAGCGCTCTCAGGTCCGACGTGACCTCGTCGAAGCCGTAACCGGTCTGCGGCTTGTCGCTGAGTCCGTGGCCTCGCTGGTCCACCGCCACAACGCGATGGCCGGCAACGCTTAACGCCCTCGCCACGCCATCCCAGGTCATGGCGTTGGACGCGAGGCCGTGCACCAGCAGGAAAGGCCGTCCCTCGCCGGGCCACTCCCGCACGGACAACTCGATCTCGCCGACAGGCACGCGGTGGACGACGGGCGTCAACGGCGATTCCAACGGGCCCCCTGGGGTGTATCACCCAGATCGAAGCCCAGCTTGTCCAGAAGGTCGCGCGCCTTGTCTGCCACCTCGTAGCTCTTGGCGGCGCGCAACGCCTCACGCAGTTCAACTACGAGGTCTACGAGGCGATCCTCCGTCTCGGGGCTGACGTTGGCGGCTCCATCGCGCAGAGCTTGCAGCCGCGCCAGGAGATCGACCTTTTCGTTGCCGGTCAGCGAGCCCAGTCCCTCGACGTAGCGCGTGATTTCGTGCATCGGGTCGCCGTCGTCCGATTCGTCGGTGAACTCGTAGCCGGAGACTGCAGTTGCCGCGTCGTATGTCGGCACGAGCTCGCGTGAGCCGGAGCGGAACGCCGCGAATGGCACCTCGGCGCCGGCCTCGTAGCAGTTGACGCCTGCCTCGCCGATCAGCGTTAAGCCGCCCTGGCCGGAGACGCTGGCGGTGCGTGTGCTTGGGTCGAAACAGACGCCGGTGTAGGCGTCGATGCCGAGAATGGTCACGTCCGCGGGTAGACGTTCCTGGAGCACGTCAAAGCGCCTGGCGCCCATGTAGCAGAAGCGGGAGTCGTAATTGTCGCCGCCGGAGTTGTCGTCGAAATGCGGCACGATAGCCAGGCTCATACCCAGCTCCGACATCAGGTCGAGTCCTTCGACCCAGAACGGCTCCTCACCCGCCTTGTAAATCTCGTACACCGGAACCGCGTAGCGGCCCAGCGCGATCGACGCCGCACTGGCGAACAGGAGGTCGGCGCCCGACTCAAAGCTCTCGACCACGGCCTGCCACACGGGCGAGTCGCGCCACTGGCGAATAGCGTAGGTGGGGCTGCCGGGGCCAGCGAAGATCAGGTTGGCGTCCCGGATTGCCGCTACTGCCGCGGCGACCTGAGACGGAGCGGAGGCGTCTCGATGGCGGTAGCTGGCGACCCGCAGCTCGGTCTGCAGGTGGTGCGCGTAGTACTCGACGGCCTTTTCGGAGATCGCGTCGGCGTTTGTCTCAAAGCCGGCGGTGGTGTCCAGGAAGACGGCGCTGGGTGATTTGGCGAGGCGCTTGATCGCCGAACGATGAATCGAACTCATGGCTGCCATGAGTTCGCCTGCGCCTACGAGAGTGATGCGACCGGTCATTGCCATCTGCTCCGGTGCGATTGCGCCGCTGATTCTAGCACGCGGTCAGGCCGCACAAAGAAACAGGCCGTCCCTCCGGAGAAGGACGGCCTGTAGGTTGCCGATTTCGGGTTGCCTAGCGGCTGCCCCGCAGGCGCGGATCCAGCACGTCGCGCAGGGCGTCTCCAAACAGGTTGAAGGAGAACACCAGCAGCCCGATGGCCAGTCCGGGGTAGATTGCCAGACCAGGCTGGGTGCGCATGTACTGGCGACCCTCCAGGCTGAGCATCTGGCCCCAGGACGGGAATGGCGGCGGCAGACCGTAGCCGAGGAAACTGAGCGTTGCCTCAAGCAGGACCAGGAAGCCCAGCAAGAAGGTCGCGTTTAGCACGATCAGGGCAAAGATGTTGGGCAGGATGTAGCGCATCATGATGCGCCTGTCGCTGCAGCCAATCACGCGCGCGGCTTCGATGAACGGGCTGGCCATGACATAAATCGTCTGGCCCCGTAGCGTGCGGGACTGGATCGGCCCGCCGATCAAGCCCAGTACGATCACTAGCTGCCACAACCCCGACCCGAAGATTCCCAGGATGACGATCAGGATGACCAGCGGCGGTAACGCCTGGAACACATCGACAAGGCGATATAACCCCTTGTCGACCCAACCGCCGTAGTAGCCGCTCATGATGCCAATGGTAGCGCCCATCGTCATCGAAATAAGCACTGCGCCAAACGAGACCATGACCGCGGTACGCGCGCCGTAGACCAACCGGCTGAAGATGTCACGGCCGATGGCGTCGGTGCCCAGTAAGTGGGCGTTGCTGGTGCCTTGCAGTCGCGCGCGAAGATCCTGCTTTGCGTACGGATACAGCCACGGGATCGGCTTCTCCAGCTGGTCAGCCAGGTAAGGGACCGGGTGGTCGGAAAGCCCAGCCGTGCGGCTGACTTTGTTGATGGTCTCCGGCACCACGTCGCCGATCAGAAAGAAGAAGATAACCACCACGCCGCAGATGAAACCCAGGGGCTTCTTGCGCGCGAAGCCTCTCAAGCCAAGGGCCAGCCTTACCGGCAGTGCCTTATGGGTTGGTGCTTCCCAACCCTCGATCTCCGCTATGCCGCCAAGTTCTGAGACTGCCATCGCTTCCTCCGCCTCCTGACCTTAGTTGAACCTGATCCGAGGATCGAGGAACGCATAGCTGATGTCTACCAGCAACACCGATATCATCAGCAGAAGCGCGAAAACAAAGGTCAGACCCTGTATGACCGGGTAATCGAGGTTGCCCACCGCGTCTACCAGGTACCGGCCCATGCCCGGGATGATAAAGATCTGCTCAAAGATCACCGTACCGGCAATGATCTGTGGTAGCCCGACGCCGATCACGGTCACCACGGGGATCAACGCGTTACGCAGCGCGTGCTTATAGAGGACGGTGGTCTGGCTCAATCCCTTGGCATGCGCAGTGCGGATGTAGTCCTGGCGCAGCACTTCGAGCATCTGGGTGCGTACCAGGCGGATCAGGCCGCCGCTGGGCGTCAGCCCGATGATCAACGCCGGGAGCAGCATGATCTTGAAGTGCGCCACGGGATCTTCCTGGAGATACCTGAAGTTGATCGGCGGCGCCCAGTTAAACCAGATGGAGCCAAAGGTAATTATCAGCACGGCAATCCAGAAGCCGGGGACGGCGGCTAGCATGATTGCGACACTGCGCAGGCCATAGTCCGCGAATTTGTCCTGGCGCAGCGCCGCGAACACGCCCAGCGGTACCGAAGCCGTGATCGAGCAGAACTGCGCCCAGAGGCCAAGCTCGAAGCTCACCGGGATGCGGCGCTGCAGCTCGCCCAGGACAGGCCGGCCGCTGTGCAGTGACTCGCCGAGGTCGCCTTGCAGCAGCCCTTTGTCCGCACCCCAGAACCATGCGATGCCTACCCAGTGGAAGTATTGAACGAATTTACTGCCCGTGAGGCCCAGCTCCTTCTCCAGCGCCAATCGCAGAGTGGGGTCGTTGCGTCCGTACTCACCGATGATCAGGTCAATGACATCGGCCGGCAGCGCCACGCGTAGCAGCAGGAAAATGAAGACCGTGACCAGGATGATCGTTGGTATCGTAAGCAAGAGTCTTTGTACGATGTACTTCTGCACTCCCCAGACACCTCCAGAAGATCTGCTCCCCAGCAAGAGTGTGCCGGCCAATCAGCCGGAAATCCATCTCTGCATTTACGATACGAAGCCAAGGGGCACATAGATTGGCCCCTGACTCATCGGCGCGAGACTAGCAATCGGTAAAGGGACTGTCAAGCCAAGAGATTCATTTCAATAATCACTGCGTCCCATGCGATTCGTATCCGCGTTGACGCGAACCGGATCGGCCGGACCAGCGTATCTCTGACAGCTCCTATTCCGATTCGCTTCCCTTCAGGAGGGCAACACCATGAGGCTCGATGAGCACAAGATTTATCTGCTGGGAGAGTTCGCCGAAGACTACCTCGAACGGCGCCTGAGCAGGCGCGACCTGCTCCGCCGGGCTCTGCTGGTTACGGGTAGCGTCCCGCTCGCCGCCACTTCGCTGTTTGCCCTGGGCTGTGGCGATTCCAATTCCGAACCGGCGGCCGCCGCTACGACAGCCCCACCAACCACCGCGCCCGCGACGGCCACCGCCACGTCAGCGACCGGCGTGCCGGAAACCGACGCCTCAATCGTCGCAGAGTCCGTGACGTATCGCGGACCGGCCGGTGAGCTCAAGGGCTATCTGGCGCGCCCGCGTTCGGGTGGTCCCAGTGCAGCCGTAGTCGTGATCCATGAGAACCGGGGCCTTGTAGACCACATTCGCGACGTAGTGCGGCGTTACGCCAAAGAGGGCTTCGTCGCGCTCGCGGTCGACATGGCGTCCCGCGGTGGCGGCAGCACCGAGAACACGCAGCAGAACTTGGGCCTGCTCAACCAGGTCAGCGCCGAGGACCACATCAAGGACCTGCAGGCCGGCATCGACTACTTGAAGACGCAGAGCTTCGTGCGTACCGGGGCCTTTGGTGTCACCGGCTTCTGTTACGGCGGTGGTTTCACGTTCGATCTGACTGCAGCCAGCGCCGACATCAAGGCGGGCGTGCCTTACTACGGCACCGCGGCGCGTGCCCTCAATAACGGCCTCGACCGAACGAAGGCAGCCGTTTTGGTCATGTACGGCGGCACGGATACGCGCATCACCGGCGAACGTCCGCAGGTTGAAGCGGCACTCAAGGTCGCCGGCGGGACCTACGAAATCAAGGTCTATGAGGGAGCCGGACACGCTTTCTTTAACGATACCGGGGGGTCCTACAACGCAGCCGCGGCCAAAGACGCCTGGGCCACGACGCTCGCCTGGTTCCGTAAGTACCTGGCTTAGGAGCAAAACAAAGAGGCCCGGCATCGCCCGGGCCTCTTGTTCTCTCAGCGGGTTGAGTCCTAGATGGCGGCCAGCGCCTTCGCGTACTGCGAGTGGTCGCGCACCTGGCCCAGCCCCTCTGACTGGATGATCTGGCGCACGATGCCGTCCTTGTCCAGCACGTAGCTGGCACGCAGCGCGCAGCCAACCGCGTCGTTGAAGCAGCCGTAGGCCTGCGCGGTTGCGCCGTGCGGCCAGTAGTCGGCCAGTACCGGGAACGGGATGTTGTTCTGCTGCGCCCACTGTGCGTTGGTGGGCCGCGCGTGCACGGTGATTATTACGACCTTCGAGCCGTCCGCGCTCAACGACGAGAAGTCGTCGCGCAGGGCGCAAGCCTCGTTGTCACAGTTGCCGGTGTGTGGGAACGGGATGAAGGCAATGATCGCCTTGCTCCCCTTGAGGTCCGCCAGGGAGACGTCGTTGTTGTTGTTGTCCTTGAGCTTGAAATCGGGCGCGGGCTGGCCTACGACAGCAGGCATGCAGATTCTCCTTGCTTTCAGTTCGCGGGGCGCAAAGAGCGTGTCACACTTCATTGGGCAGCGCAAGGACGCACCTTTCGCCTTGTTGCAGTGCCGCCGCAAAGCTACGGTTAGCGCGTGACTGACTTGCTGGAGGCGCTGATCCTGGGAATCGTCCAGGGACTCACCGAGTTCTTACCCATCTCCTCCACGGGCCATCTAATCCTCACCGAGGAGCTCCTGGGCATCCCGGAGGGCAAGTTCGGGCTGCCCTTCGACGCTGCCATCCATCTCGGCACGCTGGCCGCGGTACTGATCTACTTCCGCGATACGGTGCGCCGGATCATCGCTGCCTGGTTCGCCAGTCTGCCGGCCCTCGACTGGCGCCGTACGCCGGAGTCGCGGCTCGCCTGGCTGCTCGTGTTGGGTACCATTCCTGCCGTAGTCGCCGGCGTATTGATCGAGGGCACGGCCGAGGACGAGCTACGCGACCCCGCGCTGGTGGCCCTCATGATGATTGTCTTTTGCATCCCGATGGTCCTGGCGGAACGCTGGGGTCGGGGCTCGCGTGACGTCGCGGACGTGACGCCGAAGGATGCGCTGCTGCTCGGCGTCGCCCAGAGCATCGCGCTGATCCCCGGCGTCTCGCGCTCCGGCATCACGATCTCAGCCGGGATGCTGGCGGGCTTGCGACGCGAAGAAGCAGCTTCTTTCGCCTTCCTGCTCTCGGCGCCGGTGATCGCGGGGGCGGGCGGCAAACAGGTCTTCGACGCCCTGCGCGACGGAGATTCCGCCGCCGGCGGCCTCGGTGTCTACATCGTCGGGCTCATCGCCGCGGCGGTCGTGGGCTATGTGGCAGTCGCCTTCTTGCTGCGTTACCTGCGCACCAACTCGCTGCTGGGCTTCGTTGCCTACCGCGTCGTCCTGGGAGTCATCGTGCTCGGGCTGGTCGCGGCCGGGGCGCTCTAGCCGGCGTGAGTGGCGCGCTTGATCAGCGTCTCCACCACTTCCGGCAGCTCGCTGAGGTGCTCGATCACGGCGTCAGGCTGCACCGGGGCGCCGGAAGGGTCTTCCTGCCTGTACTGGTGGGTAAGCACGGTCAGCATGCCCAGAGAGGCCGGACCCGCCACGTCCGCGTCCAACCGATCGCCGACGAAGACGACCTCAGCCGTAGCGGTCCCCATCAGCCGCGCCGCCTCCTGGTAGATCGAAGCGTGTGGCTTGCGCCAGCCGAACTCGCAGGAGGAGACGGTGAGCTCCAGGTGGTGGCCGAGACCGCGTTCGTCCATGATCCGGTCCAGGGTCGCGGCGCCCATGAAGGCGTTTGAGACGCAGGCCAGCCTCACGCCCAGATCCTTTAGCGACGCCAGCGCTTCGCTCATTCCCGGCTCCGCCGGCACGACCTTCGCGGTGTGGACGCTGGTCTCCAGCAGCTCGGCCGTGAACTTTGCCAGCGCTTCCGGGGGCGGCTCCAGGTTGAGCTTGCGCAGCGCCGTTGCCACATATTCGCTGGTTGGCGGCTGCTGCACCTTGCCTGCGTCCGTGCGCCAGATGTCCTCCCACTCCGCGAAGTAGTGCTCGACGGCATCAATCAATGCCTCGATGGGGGGTACGTCGGCAATCGCCGCGAGCAGGGCGTCACGCGCGCGGCCGTAGCAACGCTGCAACGCCTGGGGGTCTTCAGCGGGCGAACTCCAGAGCGTGCTGCCGATGTCGAACAGGACTACACGAGGCGGCGTCATGCTTCGAGTCTAGCAGCCGTGCTTTCCAGGCGACAGCGCTTCGATTTCACGGAACTTTAATGGTCGTGTAGCAGTCATGTAATCGAATCCAAAGCTCGAATGCGTAGCCTTGGTAGGACGCGCGGTTGGAGAGCCGCAACGGCAGCAGCCGCGCCGGGAGGTTGAGCATGAAGAATCGAAACGGCGTGAAGCTGCTGATCCAGGCGTGTCCCCGCTGCGGTGGCTCCGCCTACCTGGAGAATCCAGACGAAGACGAGTGGCGCTGCCTGCAGTGCGCCCGCTCTGTACCCTCGCCGGTCGCGGCGCGCAACACCCAGAACGCCGCCTGACGGTCGCCGGTAATGGCGCCGGCTTGCTAATCTGGTTGGATGAAGTCTGTGGAGCGCTACGGGAGTCTGACGCGCTTGGCCGCCGCGGCCGTCGTCCTGGCCGTGGGTGTGCTGGTGCTCTGGCAGGCGGGTGTCGTCTTCAACTCGGACGACGCTTCGATTACGGACGCCAGCGGTCGCACCGTTGAGCTGCAGCCCTCAAATGTGTCTGTGACTACGGCGACTCCAGCCGGCCACACGGTCGGCCTGGAAGAAGGGAACATTGCGCCGGATTTCGAGTTCTCGAGCTTTGAAGGCGAGCGTATGCGCCTCTCTGACTTCCGCGGACGGCCCGTGTTTCTCAACTTCTGGGCAAGCTGGTGCGGCCCCTGTCGCGCCGAGCTGCCGGCCATGGAGGTCTTGCTGCGCGAGCACGAGGACGACCGCCTGGCGATTATTGGCGTGAACAACGGCGAGCGCATTCAGACGGCGGAGCGTTTCCTGCAGAAGCTGGACGTCAAGCTCACGGCATACGCGTACGACCCCGCGGCGTCGATCGTGCAGCGTTACGGGATCCTCGGCTTGCCGACGAGCTTCTTCATCGATGCGGACGGCATTATCACCGGCGTTTACGCGACTGCCCTTAGCCCCGCACTCATGGAAGAGGCGGTTTCAGAGGCCATCGCCGGCTACAACGCGTCGCCAGATTAATCCGCGGGAGGAAGCACGTGGTCCTGGAAGTGGCAATTCTGGACGTCAAGCCGGAGCTGGCCGGCGATTTCGAAGGCGTCTTCCGCGAAGCTTCGCGGTACATCGCCGCCACTCCGGGCTACATCTCCCACGAGCTGCAGCGCTGCCTGGAGGACGTAAACCGTTACATCCTGCTCGTCCACTGGCGCGCGCTTGAAGACCACACACAAGGCTTCCGCGGCTCCCCGCGATACGAGGAGTGGCGGCGCCTGCTGCACCATTTCTACGACCCGTTCCCCACGGTCCAGCACTACGAGAGCGTCTTTCGCAACGAGGCCGGTCCCCTTACTTCTTGAGGTAGGTCTCCAGCGCTTGTCGCAGCGGCGTCAGCGCCGGGTGCAGCGCGCGCTCGAGGTTGGCGTTGTCCGCCGTCGCCGCGTTGGCGATGAAGTCGACCGCGTCGGCCGTGAGCGGCGGCGTTACGAAGGGCTGCAGCGCCGCCAGCTTGCCAATCGCTCTACCGACAAAGATAGGCTGGTGCAGGATGAAGCGCTTGCGTCCCATGACGTCGAGTGCGGTCTTCAGCACCTCGTTCATCGACATCACCTCCGGTCCGCCCAGCTCGAATAGCTGGTTCGCCGCTGCTGGCGAGAGGGCGGCCTCTGCGAGTACTCGGCCTACGTCATCGACGAACACCGGCTGCATCGCCTGCTTGCCGTCACCGAACAGGGGCATGAAGGGCAGGAAGTTCGTGAAGCCCAGGAGCCGGTTGAGGGCCTTGTCCCCGGGTCCGTAGACCCAGCTGGGACGCACGACCGTCCACTCCAGGCCGCTGTTGATCAGGTGCTGCTCCGCCTGCCACTTGAAGCGGAACCAGTGCTGCCTGGCGTCTGCGGCGGCGCCGACGCCGCTTACGGTCACGAAGCGCTTCACGCCGGCAGCCTTCGCGGCGTTGACCTGGTTAAGGGTGCCCTTGTAGTCGACCTCCTCGAAGGTCCAGCCACGCCTCGGCACCTCGATCGGCGAGGTGGGGAACTGCACGGCGTTGACCACCACGTCCGCGCCGCTCATGGCGTTTGCCAGGGCCGCAGGATCGCGCACGTCCGCGCCCCGCGCCTCGACTCTGCCCCCGAACAGGCGCTCGATCTTTGACGCGTCGCGGCCCAGCACGGCGACCTTCTCGCCGCGCTTGAGTAGCTCACCCACAATGGCCGAGCCCACGAATCCGGTGCCGCCGGTTACCAGGATCATTACGACCTCCCCAGCTGCGCGCTTGCGTAGCTACAGGAGGTCGGGTCTGCGCCGTGCCCAGGCTCGCAACCTGCAGCGACGTGCCGCGCTTACTTCAACGGTCACAGGCTACGCTTACGAGGAAGATTGTGCAAGTGTTCACAAATGAACATAGCTGGATGCCCGGTCGAACCCGGCACCGCCGGGCGTGTAAGCGTGGCCAAGCCTCTTAGTGGGCTATAATGCGCCCGCCATGGACGCGCCACCAGTCCAGTACGTCACCACTCCGGACGGCTTCAACATCGCCTACACCGTTTCCGGCGCGGGCCCGGCTTTCATGCACATGCCCTACCGCTGGAGCCACTTGCAGTTCCAATGGCAGCCACACCTCGGCGACGGGCGCTTCCGCGAGCAGCTCAGCGAGCGTTTCACGCTCGTCTGTTACGACAGCCGCGGCCAGGGTCTGTCCACACGTGGCCTGCCAGAGGATGTGTCGCTTGACGATTACGAGCGTGATCTCGAAGCCCTGATCGAGCATCTTGGCCTCACGCGGTTCATCCTGTTCGGCCCCAACAACTCCGGCCGCGTCGCGATCCGCTACGCCGCCCGGCATCCCGAGCGCGTCTCAGCGCTGGTCCTCTGGAACTGCACCATCGAAGGCCCGCAGCGCCTCGACCAGATGGCCGACTTCGCGCGCGATGACTGGGACGGATTTCTGGAGGTGGTGGCTCGCAGCATGCCCGGCGATTACTCCGCGTCGATCCTGAATCAGATGGCCACGCAGCCGGACTGGCTAAGGCCGACCGCGCGATCTTCGGTGAAAACGTTCGCCCCAAAGGTGCGAACGCCGGCCCTGATCCTGGCGACGCGGGCGAACCCGCTTAGTCACGAGCAATCCGGAGAGCAGCTCGCCGCGCTAATCCCAGGCGCGCGCCTTGCGCTGTTCGATGAAACCAGCGCCGGCGTTTTCACGCTGGAAGCGGGGATGTTGCCGGCAACGCGGGCTATTGACTCCTTCCTGGCGAAGCTTGGCGCCGGCGTCCCGGCGGAAGCGCCAGCGAGCTTCGACGCAGCGCCTGCCCACCTCACGCCGCGGGAGCTGGAAGTGCTGCGCCTGGTCGCGCAAGGTAAGAGCAACCGCCAGATCGCCGAGGCGCTGGTGATCAGCCGCAACACCGTCCTGCGCCACCTCAACCACATCTTCAACAAGACCGGCGCCGCCAATCGCGTCGAAGCCACGAATTACGTCCACCGCCACCACCTGGTCTGACCGCCTATAACACACCTCTGCTATACAGCGGCCCCAAACGCCGTCTCCCGCGCCTCGAAATATCACTCGTCTGCGCGATGCCCCGCCCTCTGCCCGCGGCGCAATCTGCCCGCAGCGCCGGCCCGGACGGCTGCGGTCATCGAGGCGAAAGGCCCTTCGTCGAGCTGATGGAGGACCTGGCGCCCTATCCTCGGCCGCCGGCCGGCGCCGCAAGTATGCAGGTCGCGCACCCCGCCGAGAAGGAGCAGAGAAATGAGCATGGAAGCCATCGACCGGAAATCGCAACGTCTGCTTCCGCTCGCAATCCTGGCTGCCGCCGTCCTCGGCCTGACGGCGCTCTTCGATCACCCAGAAAGGCCCGCTTTTGCCGCCGTCACGGTCTATGACCTCGCGGACGACTTCTCAACCGCGAACAACCCCACCGGCGTCTGGAGCTACGGCTACACGACTACCCTTGGCGGCCCGCTGCAGCTCTTTGTCCTGAAGCAGGTGAGTGACGCCAGCGCGAGCTGCGCCGGCAGGGAGATCTGGTACCACAACCTGGCCTTTGATACGCCACTCATAATGCACAACCCAACGCCCAACGCCATCATCACCTGCAGCTTCAACCTTCCGGCGAACGTGATCAGCATGCACCCCGGGCCCAACGGCGAGCAGGCCGTGGCGCGTTTCACGGCGCCCTCTGCCGCGACCTACCAGGTCGACGCCGTCTTCTCGATCGGCCATGGCGGCCTGACGGACGTGCACGTATTCAAGAACAACGACACGCTGAACCAGCTCGCCAGCGGCTCCAATCAGGGCCCCGGCAACAGCTTCCAAGGCCAGGTTGCGCTGCTGGCGGGCGAAACGCTGAACTTCGCGGTGGGGTTGGGCGCCGACGGCTTCGGCTACGACAACACCTTCCTCTCGCTGGTGATTAGCTTTGAGTCCGCCAGCGGGCCGAACGATGACGATGACGGCGACGGCTACGTCAACAGCGTTGATAAGTGTCCTCAGTTTGCCCACCCGTCGCAGGCCGACACGGACGGCGACGGCCTCGGTAACCCGTGCGACCCCAACGACGACAACGATAACTGGCTCGACAGCGCCGACGACTGCCCCCTCGTCGTCAATAACAACCAGCTCGACGCCGACGACGACGGCATCGGTGACGCCTGCGAGTCGGCCACGCCGCCCACCAACACGCCCGTGCCGGCTACGAACACGCCTATACCCGGCACGAATACACCGGGTCCGGCGACGAACACGCCAACGGCAACAAATACGCCGGCAGCCACGAACACGCCGGCCCCGACAGCTACTCCCGGCTTGCCGGACACCGACGGCGACGGGGTGCCTGACGGGACGGATCAGTGTGTCGCGACCCCGGAAGACATTGACACCATCGTGGACACTGACGGCTGTCCGGAAGCCAACGTCGAGGTCCGAGTTTATATCTATCAGTATGACGGCGGATACTTCAACATTCTGATCAATGGTTCGGTGCGCAAAACAGATGTCCGGGATGGTACCGCGACGCTGGCGCTGCCACCCTCCTTCACCGGACCGGTCACCATTGCTGAAACAGCTGGGACGTCAACAATCCTCGCGGCGTACTCGACTCACGTCATCTGTTCCAATACGCCCGGCGTCGTCTACACAGAACGGGGCGCCAGCTTCAGCATCAGCGGAGCGCAATCCGCGTCATGTTTAATCCAGAACACCGCGCTTTTCCCGGCACCATGTCGCTCCAAGTTCCCCTTCGCCAGCGTAATCATCGGCACCGAAGCCCGCGACGTCCTCACGGGAACCGCCGGCAATGACCTGATGCTACTCTACAATGGTAGAGACGAGGCCTATGGCCTTGGCGGGAATGATTGCATGGTCGGCGCTGGCGGTACCGACACCATGTACGGGGGTGATGGTGACGATTACCTCGACGGCTCGTCTGGGGAGGGTATAAGCCGGAACACACCCGATAGCGCTGACTTTCTCTACGGCGGCAACGGAAATGACTTTATCCGTGGCGGCTCGGGCAACGACCAGATCTTCGGCGAGCGTGGCGATGACCGCCTTGAAGGCGAGAACGGCGACGACACGATCATCGGCGGTACTGGGCAGCTCTACGACCCCTTGTCGGACAATGACGAGATGTATGGCGGAAACGGCGACGATCAGTTGTTCGGTGCCCGAGGCGATGACCGGATGTTAGGCGAAGCAGGTGTTGACGTTTTGTACGGTGAGGCAGGGAATGACGACCTCCGTGGGGGAACAGGCAACGACACCGTGTATGGCGGTAACGGAACGGACTACTGTGCTGCTGAGTATAATACCGATTCTCTTTATGGCTGCGAGTCGTGACGACCGCCGGCACCTGCTTCGGCTTGTCCGGCCCCGCCACTACCTTCAATCCTTGATCAGAGCGGGGGATCGCTAGCCTGTCGCGTCCCAGCGCGGCCAACCAGCCCCGGCAACAATTCGGGGCAGTGTCACCTGCTTGTGCGATCCAGCCGCCCAACATTGACGTGCTCGGCTATATGCCCGGTTTCCAAAAGGCATCCGGCTATTGCCGGCGGTAGAGACTCGTCAATCAGAAATCGCGCCATATATCAGGTAGCGCGGACCTCTTCATCGGCGACAATCGCCAAAGCGTAGGAAATCGCGGCCAGGACCTTCTCTTTGCTAAGCCCAAATGCGGCCGCAACTTCTTCCACCGAGTCTCCAGCCGCAATATGTTCAAGAATGGTGACGACATCTACTCTCGTGCCCTTGAGGACAGGCTTGCCGAAGCGTACCCGGCGGTCCACCGTTATCCCAGGCGCTATTTCTACCGGTCCGTCAATCATACTCATCGCCTCGAATCTAGTTTACGCCTGCGTATCCCACTGCAACTCATACAGATGCACCGAGTCCTCGAAGCCACGCAGCCCTACTTCGCCGCGGTCGGCAAACACGAGTCCTTTGCCCGCCGCCAGCTCCCGCACGACGTTCGCCAGCACGATCTCGCCGCCCCGGGCCTGATCGGCGATACGGGCTGCGAGGACTGCGACGGCGAGAACGAGTCGTCCTGCGAGAGCTGAGTTAGCAGGCCGCTCTAAGGTCGCGACCCAAACAAGAAGGCCGGGCTTGAAGCCTGGCCTTCTGCTATTTCGCTGCGTAGCCCTTCGCGTCGAACATTAGCGAGTCGCCGCCCTTGAACGGGATCTGGTGAGTGTGCATGCCGGAGCCGTCCCGCCTGCGTGTGTCCGTCTGCCCCTCGGGTACAAAGCTCCGGAGCCCCTGTGCCCTCCTCGCCCAAGGTGCAGAGGGCACAGGGGGTGCTTTACGCCAGCGCCGCCAGCGCCGACTCCACGCTCTCTTCCGGGCTGACGTTGTAGTGCGCGTCCACCACTTTGCCCTGCTCGTCGATCACGAAGGAGCTGCGGAAGATGCCCATGAACTTGTTGCCGTCCCTTTCGCGCTCGCCCCAGACGCTGTACGCCTCGGCGATTGCGTGGTCCTGGTCGACGAGCAGCGGGAACGGCAGGCTGAACTTCGACTTGAACGCCTGGTGCGACTCGACGTCGTCGGGGCTGACGCCCAGCACGACCGAGTTCTTGCCCTCGACGTTGGCGTAGGCGTCGCGGAAACCGCAGGCCTGGCGCGTGCAGCCGGGGGTGTCATCCTTGGGGTAGAAATAGAGCACCACGCGCTTGCCGTGCAGATCGCTCAACTTCACCCGATTGTTCTGGTCATCCACCGTCTCGAAGTCCGGCGCCTGGTCTCCTACCTTGATCTGGGCCATCGGGTCCTCTTTCTCTGCCGCGGGTTCAAATCGCGGCTCGCTCTCTCAGCCGAGGCTCGCCACCGCCTTGGCGGTGCTTTGGGTTGACTTGACTCCGTACTGTACGTCCGCCAGCTTGCCTTGCTCGTCGATGACGAAGTGGCTACGCAGGATACCCATGTACTTGCGGCCATACATCGATTTCTCCTGCCAGACACCGAAGGCCTCGGCGAGCTCGTGGTCCTTGTCGATCAACAGCGGAAACGGCAGCTCGAACTTCGACCTGAAGCTCTGGTGAGACTTCGCGCCGTCCGGGCTCACGCCCAGCACCACGGCGTTGGCGGCCTCGATCTGCGGGTAGGCGTCGCGAAAGGCACAGGCCTGAGCCGTACAGCCCGGCGTGTTGTCCTTGGGGTAGAAATAGATGACTACGCGCTTGCCACGCAGGCCCTGGAGACTGACCTTTTCGTCATTCTGGTCCACGGTCTCGAAATCGGGCGCGGGATCGCCAACTTTTAACTCGCTCACGGTCGAACTCCTGATAGGGCTACGCGGGGACGCACAGTGATTCTAGCGAACCCTGGAGCCCTTGAACCAGAGAAACCCCCAAAACAGCAGAGCTTCGTTTCGGTTTCCCTTGCTCCCCGTTTCGTTACACTTGCGGCGTGAAGGTCACCGTACGCGCCCCCGCCACCTCCGCCAATCTTGGCCCCGGCTTCGACTGCCTCGGGCTCGCCCTCGACCTCTGGACGGTCGTCACGGTCGAGACCGGCAAGCCGAGCCTGGCGCCAGAGCAGGGCCTGCAGAGGTTGGTCTGGCAGGGCGTGCAGGCCGCCTTCGAAAGCGTAGGCGCGCCGCCGGAGGTGCAGATCGAGGCCGACGGCGGCATCCCGATCGCGCGT
>CAZNHI010000012.1:0-16672 GCA_964572535.1 uncultured Dehalococcoidia bacterium | reverse complement strand
AGCAGTCGTCCTGATCGGCGGCGCGTCGCTCTCACAGGCGAAAGCCACAACTCTTCAGGACGATTGGGACAACACCCTATCGCGACAGACCGCATCCTGGCTTGAACAGAACATCGAGCCGGGCGCCAGCATCATGTCGTCTCGCCTTTACTACAGCCACCTCTACTTCTTGACCGGCGGTGCGTACCCGATCCACCAGCTGCCGACGGTAGAGGTCGACCTGCACGCAGATCCAGACGCTACCTTCCCTTTGACTCGCGCGAGCACGCTATTCCGCTGGGAAAACGACAAGCTGCCGGTCGACTCCTCCGGCGAATCCTGGCTCTACCTGACCCGCTACCCGGAGAAGGGCTATTTCATCGCGCTGGCCGAAAACGACCTGCTAACGAACCTACGGGAGCGCCAGATCGACTACGTGGTGATCAGCAGCCTGGATGCCGGCTTCAGCTCGCCTTCTTTCAATCGCTACTTCGATGACAACCTTGCCTTCGAGCTAGTCGAGGTAATCGCTGCGACGTCCCAGGATGAGGCACGCATCTACCGCGTCGATCTCACGAAGCTGGCGCCCCAACAAAAACCGGCGCAGGTCACCGCATCTGCCCACGAATACGTAGTTCACCGACTAGGTAGTGAGGCAAAAGCTGCCGATTATTTACAACGAGTCAACCCGGCGGGATTCAGGTTGACGGAGCGCTAGGCGCGCTCCGACCGCGGAAAGGACACCAGTTGAAGGTAATCGTCACCATCCCTGCCTACAACGAAGAGGAAAACATCGCTGCGGTGATCCGCGAGATCCCGCGCGAAATTCCCGGCGTCTCGCGTGTCGAGGTGCTCGTCCTCGATGACGGCTCCCGCGACCGCACCGTCGACGTTGCTTTGGCAGCCGGCGCCGATTACGTGATTTCGAACGGCCTCAACCGCGGCCTTGCCTACACCTTCCAGCGCGCGATCAACGAAGCGTTGGCCCGCGGCGCAGACGTCATCGTCAACACGGACGCTGACAACCACTACGACCAGACACGTATCCCGGAGCTCATCGCCCCCATCCTCAATCACGAGGCCGACATCGTCGTCGGCAGCCGCGTACTGGAACGCCTCAAGATGCGCTGGGCCAACAAGCAGGGCAACCGGGTCGCCAACTTCGTCCTTCAGCGCTTGCTCAACATCCCAGGCGTCGACGTGTCGTCCGGCTACCGCTCTTACAGCCGCGAAGCCGCGCTCTCGCTCAACGTCCTCTCCGGCCACACCTACACCCACGAAACGCTGTTCAACGCGCTAGACAGCCGCTTGCGTATCGTCAGCCTGCCCCTGGAGGCACGTCACGTCGAACGCCCTTCGCGGCTGATCCGCGGCCTGCCGCGTCATGTCTGGCGTGCCGGCCTCGTCATCGCCCAGTCCATCCTGCGCTACCGGCCGCTGCAGGCCTACGGCAGCCTCGGCCTCGTCTTCTCGCTGGCCGGCACGCTGCCCTTCCTGCGCTTCCTCTACTACTTCACCCAGGGCGACGGCCAGGGACACCTGCAGTCGCTGATCGCGGGCGCCGTCCTGCTCTTCCTCGGCGTGCAGTTCATCGTCTTCGGCATGCTCGCCAAGGCGATTAGCTGGAACCGCCAGCTCCTGGAGGAAGTGCTCTACCGCCTGAAGGACGATGCAGTTGCAACACCAGCAGGCCTATCGCAGGCCTATTCAGTGGCCGAAAAACAAAACGGACGCATAAAGGTCGCTTAGGCATGGAGGTCCGATTTCTTGACCAGCACCAAGTATGACTTTCGCAAGATAGGCATCCTGGGCGTCGGTGTCGTCGGTGGCGCCGTCCACAACTACCTCGAGCTCACCGGCATCCGGCCGCTGCTTTACGACCCCGGCAAGGGCCTCGGCTCCCTCAAGGAAATCAACGAGGCTGAGCTGGTCTACGTCTGCGTGCCCACGCCTTACGTCGCCGGTGTCGGCTTCGATGACTCAGCTGTGGGTGATGCGATCAGCCACCTGCGTGGCGACAAGACCATCGTCATCAAGTCAACCGTGCTGCCTGGGACCACGGAGAAATTCCAGGGCCTGTACGCCCAGCAAACCATCCTCTTCAACCCGGAGTTCCTGCGCGAGAACAGGGCCAACGAAGACTTCCTCACCCCGGACCGTCAGATCGTCGGCTACTGCGGTGTCGATTCAGACCTCGCGACCGCGATCCTGGAGACGCTGCCGCGCGCGCCCTACGAGGCTGTGGTCCCTGCCGCCGTGGCCGAGCTGACCAAGTACGCCACCAACTCCTTCCTCGCGCTCAAGGTGATCTTCGGCAACGAGATGTTCGATCTCTGCCAGGCCCTCGGCGTCGAATACGACCTCGTCAGGCAGGGCATCAGCGTCGACAAGCGCATCGGCGATTCGCACTTCAACGTGCTGGACGCTGGCTACCGCGGCTACGGCGGCAAGTGCCTGCCCAAGGACACCATGTCGCTGCTAGACCTGGCTGACGACGCCGGCATCGAGATGAAGCTGCTGCAGGCCGCCCACGACGTGAACCTGCGGCTGCACGCCCCCGTCCCCTTCCACCGCCGCGAGGCCGAAATCCAGGAGAGTACGCAGGTTGTCAGGATAGCTAGCTAGGCCGCCTTTACCTACCGAGGAGACACGGCATGAGCATGGAAGTTGCCATCCCAAAGTTTGGACTCGGTGCTCCGATTGTGCTTGGAGGCCATGGTGTTCAGAAACGACTCGACGCAGCGCGTCGGTTGGTTTCCTGGGATGACTGCCGCGTAGCCGACGTTGGCTGTGGGAACGGCGCATATACCGAGACAATTGCCCAGGAAGCCAGGGAAGTCGTCGGCCTGGACCTTCAGGAGGGCCTCCTGCGTCCGTTCCACAAGAGAGTGGAGGCATCCGAGAAACGACCCGAATTGGCCTGCGCAGCTGCCGAAGCTCTGCCGTTGCGGACCAGCTCCGTTGACGTTGCTTTCTGCATTGAGACGCTGGAACACGTTACAGACGATGCAGCCGGCCTCAGGGAGCTGCAAAGGGTCATCAGGCCCGGCGGGCACGTCCTACTCACGGTTCCCAATAAGTGGTTCATCTTCGAAACCCACGGGCTCAAGAATGGATTGCCAGGTGGCAACCGATTTCCTTTCGTCTCATGGCTGCCGCGTGCGATCCACTCGAGGATCGCGGCAGCCCGCATCTACAGCAATGGGCAGATACGCTCGCTGGTAGAAGACGCCGGTTTCGTTGACGTCAAGGTGGACTACGTCATGCCACCCCTTGACAAAGTCGTCCTTCCTCGCCTGCGAGGCTTGCTGAGAAAGCTGGTCCGACTTGTGGAGCGCGGACCTCTGCGTCGATTCGGTGTCTCTCTTATCGTATGCGCCCGGAAGCCGGGCCTCCCTTTGGATCTCCCGGAGGAGTAGCCAGAGATCGCTCGGCTTACAATCTGAGGCCGAGAGACGAACATGAGGCAGCGACTCCTAGCTGGACTAACAGCAGCACAGGAACCAGCCCAAGGGACGTGTCTCGTCAGTGCTTAGAGCCAGTCCAACCCTCAGTCGACGAAGCGCCAACGCGGCGTTCTGGTCTCGATTCCTGCCCCTGTGTGTCAGGCTGCAGGGCGGACCGAGATGTCGGCAGCTGCCGACTGATCCGGGCGCCCACTGTCAGTCAGCAGGCCGAGCTTTAGCGCAGTAGCCAGGAAGGCGGCAACTGCCAGGATCACAGCAACTGTCACTGGGAGGACCAGGCTCGTAAGCAAGAGGACTGCCGTCAAGACTGCTGCTGCCCTCAACGGAACCCAGAAAACGGCCGTGACCTTCAGCTGAGGCACCAGCTTTGAGCAAACGACCAGCATTGATAGGAAGACAACCCCTTCAGACACGAGCGTCGCTATTGCAGCTCCGTCCAGGCTGTACCGCGGGATAAGGAACAGGTTGAGGCAAACATTCGCTACAGCGCCGGCTGTGACGCCGGCGAGGTAGAGCCGCTGTCGCCCGAGCACGATGAGGTGAGAGCCGTAGAAGCTGGAGAGGAACATGAATCCGCCGGTGATCATGAGAATCTGGAGCGCGAAAGTCCCCGGCTCAAACTCCCTCCCATAGGACAGTGTGAGCAGAGGCCGGGCGAGGAACACGCCGCTGACGGCCACTGCTATCGCTGCACAGAGGGAAATGCGGCCATAAGAGCTGAGCAGCTGTTCCGGTTCTCTTCCCTCGATGAGCGCCCGTGACTGCGCAGGCAGGAACGCACTCCGGAGAGCCGTCACAACAATGGCAACCCAGATCGCGAATGTATAAGTAGCGGTGTACCAACCGACCGCCTCTGTCTGGCCCAGGCTTCCCATGTAAACCCTATCGAAGTAGTAGTACACGCTGGTCATGATTACTCCCGTGCCCAATGGCCAGATTTCACCGGCCAGACGACGAGCCAGCTTCCAGTCGAGCCCGAAATGGATAGCGAAGAACCTATGCGCCAGTCCTACAGCCAGCCCGCAGACCACCATGGCCACGCCAACGTAGGCCGCGGCTATCGCTGGCGCCGATGCGTCCTGACTGATCAACACGATGACGACGAGGACCAGAGCGACACCTTGCCCAGAACGCAGTGCCATCTCGGTTAGTATTCGTTCTCGCACACGGAACATCGCATAGAGGAGATCCGTCATGGAAAGGATCAACATCTGGGACCCAAGCAACCAGATCAGGACGCGCGCTTGCCCATCGTCGTTCACGACCCGCTCAATGACGAGAGCGGACCCTACTGCGAACAGGCTGATTGCGACCTTCAGGAGCACAGCGGTCCCCAGGTAGACCGATTCCTTAGTGCTGCGCAGCGAGAGGTCTCTCATCACCAGCGTTGAAAGACCCAGGTCTGAGACTGCGGCAAAGAAGCTGACAAAACCCAGGGCGTAGCCCCAGTGGCCGAATTCGACGGCTCCCAGGTGTCGCGCGACCAGCGCCAGTGCGGCGAATTGAAGAAAACCCGCAATGAAGCGACCGGCCATCAACTGGCCCGAGTTCATGAGAAGCTGACTAACTCGGAAGGAACCGGGCGTGGGAATCTGGTGGCCACCTGGTGGGGCGCCCGACTCACGACTGTTGCTCGACTGCGGAGAGATCGACACTCTACGCAGGGTCACTGGAGGGCTGATCTAACCCTACTGAGGTAACGACTGCCAGGTAGTGGACCGGAATGCGCTGCGCTTTGCGGCGGCGCAGAGGAGCATAGTCGCGAGACTCCACCAGTCGCAGACCGCTGCCGCGGATGATGGCCTCCCACTGCTCCCTGGGCATCAGCCTCTCGTTGCCGAAGTCTTGTACCCCATAGGTCTCGTTCGGCACGCTGAAGACCACCCGGCGGGCTACCCTCGCCTGCTCACAGAGCAGCGCGCGAATCTCATCGTCTTGAAAGTGCTCGAAAAAGCCCTGGGAGAAGGCGACGTCGAAATACCTGGTTGGGAAAGGAAGGTTGAAGGCATCGGCTTGAAGCAGGCGGGCCGGCGAATGGAGTCTGCGCAACGTGATCTGTGCCTGGTCCAGGATGGGCCTCTCGATGTCCACGGACGTGACCTTGATACCAAGAAAGGAAACGAGAGCTGCCATAGTCGCGGTCCCGGTACCTACCTCCAGCGCGCGCCGAGGCCGCGGCCAGAGAATCCAGCGAAAAAGAGGCAGGTGACCCGTCAAGTTTGACCGCAGCCAGCGCCATGAAAAATCGGACCCATAGTAGTGAGACCATGTCTCGGACGGCCTCGTCTCAAGTGACAACATTTCGATAGACCTCCAGTGTCTCCTGCGCACACCGCCGCCAGCTGAACTGCGCGGCCTGAGCCAGGCCCTTGTTGCTCAACGCGCGACGGAGGCCTTCCTGGCTCACCACGTCCACCATTGCCCGCGCGATTTCATCCTCGTCCAGTGGATCGACGAGAACGGCTGCGTCTCCGGCGACTTCGGGCAGCGACGAGGTCCGCGACGTGATCACCGGACAGCCGCACGCCATCGCCTCCACAACCGGCAGGCCGAAGCCCTCGTACAGTGAAGGAAAGACGAACACCGTGGCCAGGCTATACAGCGCCGGCAGGTCCTCGTCCGGAATTCTCCCCAACAGACGCACCCGGCCTGCAAGGCATGGGTCTTTTGCCGCGCCCAATATCTCCTCGTACTTCCAGCCCAGACCCCCGCCGATCAGCAAGGGCACGTCGCCTAGCGAGGGCATCGCTCTCCTGTAAGCGCCGATCAGCCTGACAAGGTTCTTGCGCGGCTCCAGCGTCCCAACGTAGAGGATGAATCTCTCAGGCAGCTCGAACTTCTCCCGGACGTTCTGCAGTTGATTCGGGTCCTCCACCGGGCGAAAGGCGTCGCTCGCAGCCAGATAGACCGTGGACACCCGATCTGGGCTCACGCCGTAGTGCTCGATTACGTCGCGTCGCGTGCAATCGGAGTCAGCAATGATATGAGCAGCGCGCTTGGCCACCAGGCGGACTAGCGTGCGATGCGTTACCTGAGACTGCACGGAACAAGCGCAGGTCTGCGGCATTACAAGAGGGACGAGGTCGTGGATCGTCACCACTCGCTCGTAAGAAGTAGGCGCAAGGAAGGGCGCGTAGTGGTACGTATCGTGGACCACATCGAACTGCTGCGCACGCAGAGCCCAGGGCATCATCAGCTGCTTCCGTATGATCTTGTTCCCAAGGCCCTTGGTGGCCGTCCGGCCTTTGCCGAGTCCGGACACCACGAGGTGTCGGCGCCCGGCATAGAACGGGTGGTCGAGGCGGTGTATCAGTGTCACCTCTACCTCGTCTGACAAGGACTCGAGGCCGGCAGCCAGGCCCTGGCTGTAGGTGGCGAGCCCGGCGTTTCCGTCGTCGATATCGTCAGTAACGAGCCCAACTCTTAACCGCATCTATTCATCCCTTTGAAGCATCATCAACTAAGGCAGTCAGCCGGCACGGCTTGGCCTGGGGCCACGAGCTCCTGGAAGACCCAGGGGCCCTCATTCGCCGCACAGGTGATGAAACCGGCCTGCCTCAGAGATTCCATGTAGCCCGAGTTCAACCGGGACTGCGCCAACTGCCTTTGATCGTCGACAACGAACACCCTCCGGCCATCGCTCATTTCGCGCTTGATCAGCTCGACTATCACGGACGGCTCCCTCTGGAGTCGCGGAATCAGGAGGCGCGGCGTGGAAATGATGGCCTTCGTGTTCAGGTCACCCACGAAGAGGGCGTCCGGGTACCGGTAGGCGAAGTCCTGGACAGTCATCATGCGCTCCAGGTGGGGGGCGACAACCTGAACTCCACCCGGGTTTGTGTATGCCTCTCTGAGACCCAGGCTCGAACCCACCATCGCGAGCGCGATTAGAATCGCACCACCGGGAAGTACGGCGCTGGTAATCGACTGCCGAAGGCTCACGAGCCCGACAACTATGCCCGTTGCGTAGACGGGCAGCAGGTAGCGTGGAGGGCTAAGGTTGAGGAGAGCTTCACCGTTCCCGTTCGCCCCCGCTCTGCTCAGATGCAGGTAAACGAGAAAAAGGCTCAGTGCGCCTAGCATCAATTCCGAGGCATTGAACCCGCGCCTTTGGTGAATGCGGAGAACTACGCCGCCTAGGAGCAGCACCGTTGATGGCAGGCCAATCTGGAACATGTAGGACCAGATCAGGGAAGCCAGATCCTTTATTGACGGGGCTAACAAGTTGCGAGCAACTCCCTCCGCAGAGCCTTGCCAAGCCTCCGATCCGTATCCCGTACTAAAGGGGCTGCCATAGAACAGCCAGTTCGTGGCCAAGAACGCCGCACAGCCCGCAGAGATTAGGCTTATAGACAGGACATCCCGCCAACAGCGGGTAACGCCAGAAAAGCTGCGCTGCCGCAGGCTGGACCAGACCGGACCGCTGAGCACCAACGCGGCGCAAAGGGACACTGGAGCATAGTCTACGCGGACGAGGGGGATGGCCGCGAAGAGAAGGCCGACGGCTACACCGGTACCCATGCTTGGGCTATCCCTGTGGGCTTCTAAGGCGACACAACCCCAGATAATCAGCGCCAGGGCAATGACGTTTTCTACTGCCAAACCCGTGGCGTTCATCAAAAACGGCGAGGTGGTAGCCAGAAGTACCCCGGCGGTGCAACCCGCCAGCCCTGAACCCGTCAGCCGTCGCACGAGCAGGGTCATACCCACAATCGTCGCGACCCCGAAGAACGGCGTTACCAGGAGCCAGGCGTTGTCTGCGAAAAGGAAGGCAATGGCGTAGAGCAGGTAAGGACCAATAACACTGCGCGGGTAATAGCGGCCAGCGATGAAGGTGTGATGCTCCGAGCCGTATTCCGGGCCCAGATCCTCGCCGGACAGCGATAGGCTGCCGGTCTCAGCCAGGTTCCTTGCTATTAGCAGATGCTCTTGCTCCGGAGGATGCAAGAGCCAGGCCGGCCGGAAGAGGAAGAAGTTTTCCGGGAACGCGATAACAGCGCACCACAGGCCGAATGCCAGAATCAGCGTTGCCAGCGCGACGCGGACCGCCTGCCGGCTCAGTTCTGCCTTCCTGATCTCGCCGGCGATCATCACACCACCTGCCAGGGCTGGCGGCAAACTGCCGCGTTGCACGGGGCTACCTGCGGCCAGTTGTCCGTGCCATGCCCAGCCTTCACGCGATTGGAGTCCACTCTCATAACGTGTAGACCGTCTTTAGCGACGCAGACCGCTTGCGAGCCTTTGGTCGAAAGATGTGCGATGCCAATGCTGAGCGCCATGCTCCGGCACCGCCTTAAGCTGTCGCCAGCGCGGAAGCTTACAATCGTGTTATGGCTCAAATATCGTGTTCTCAACAATTCGCCTTCTTGCGGGCCCAGCACGCTGGGTAGCTCCATCTAACGGGACCTGTGAGGCCATACCTCTTAGATTCTCGGCAACTTTTTCTCGTACTCCTACCGGCGACAGGCCTGAATTAGCACCGTGAGACTACGTACATTCGTGGCAATCGGTCCGGAGCCCTACTGCAGTCGCAGAAATCGGCCGTATATCTAGGTGAACACTTGTCGAATCCCGGCTGGAGTGGTTGCAGATGGACGGATCCATAGAATCGCCTCGCACAGCTAAGACCCGAATCTCCTTCATCACGTCTCTCCCGCCGCACAGAGGTATCAGTTTCTATGCAGTGCCACTGCTGGAGGCGTTGGGCCGCCGTCCTGACCTCGAAGTTGAAGCTGTTTCGTTCCGGCGCTTATACCCCAGCAAGCTCTATCCCGGCGGATCCTCACGCGACTTAACCGCGCCGGCTCCTGACTTGGGCAACGTTCTGGTCAGAGAAGTCGTGGACGGCTTTAACCCCGCCTCCTGGCTCCAGGGAGCGCTCGCCATCCGGGGAGACATCGTTCATGCCCAGTGGTGGAGTCAGATCCTCGCACCTGTCTACCTCACGCTCCTCGGCGCCGCGAAGCTGCGCGGCAAAAGAATCGTCCTGACCGTGCACAACGTCTCGGCCCATGAGCCTGCACGCTGGAAGCGGCTCGCCGACAGAAGCGTGATGGCCTTGGCAGACCATTTCATCGTCCACGCGCCTGAGAACGCTCAGGCACTGGCCCGGCTCGTCCCGCATGCCCGCGGCAGAATCAGCGTTATACCTATGGGCCCTCAGGCGGGACACATCACGGGCGTGACCAAGTCAGAAGCCAGGTCTCGGTTAGGCATCGCGCGACAGGAAAAGGTGATTCTGTTCTTCGGGAACATTCGTCCCTATAAGCGGCTTGATATCATGCTCGAAGCGTTCGAGTCTCTGCGCTATCGAATACCCAAGGCGCGCCTCCTTGTCGTCGGCCAGCCCTGGGCGGGCTCAGAAGAGGTAGACCGCGCTGTATCCCGGGCACGGCGGCAGACGGGCGTCACACTCCGCACCGAGTACATTCCGGAGGCCGAGGTTGAAACATACTTCGCCGCTGCTGATCTAGTCGCCTGTCCGTACTCAGGCTTTGAGTCTCAAAGCGCTGCAGCGTCCAAAGCGTTAGCTCATGGAAAGGCATTAGTCGTCTCGCGCACGGGCGGGCTGGTGAACCTCGTGCAAGATCAGCGCGCGATCATTCCCCCAGGCGACCCGACCAGCCTCGCTACCGCAGCTGAAGTGATCCTCAGCGATGCAAGGCTCCGCCGGAAACTGGAGCTTGACTCCGCTCGAATCGCCAAGTCATTCAGCTGGGACCACATCGCAGATGAGACTGCGAGACTCTACCTACGCCTGATGTCGTCCGCCTCTGGAGACTCACCTCGTCTAGCGCAGCCGTACAGCGACGCCAGGCAGCAGACCAGGCCCTGACTCGCATGCGGGTTGCATTCGTCACATACGACTTCACGGAGACAGGCGGACAAGGCCGCTTCTCCAGGGACTTCATTTCCGCCCTGCGTAACCAGGGAGTAGAAGCCGATGTGATCAGCCCCGTAACCACTAAATCGGGCCGGCTCGCGCGGGCAGCAACACGCCTGGGCAAGAGCCCCGGCTTTTCCTTCCCGGCAAACCTCCTTCTGCGCTCGCTGGTCAAGGATCACCGCCACGACTTGGTCCACGCTAACGGCGGACCGGGCGGCGTGTTTATTCCGTTCAGCCTCTCGTTGCCGGTTGTCTACACTGCTCACCACACGTACGCTCAGCAAGCACGCCTCATCGGCGCCCAAGGCTGGAAGTCTGCTCTTGCTCTCGCGGAGAAGCGCAGCTACAAGAGGGCCCGTGCAATTGCTGCCGACACGCAATCTACCGCAGACTCCCTGATCAACGAATACAGCCTCCTGCCGCAAACAGTCAGCGTCATACCCTGCGGTATCGATTTCGAAGTGTTCCGGCCTACCTTTACGGCAAAGGCCCCACGGACCTGCCTCTTCGTCGGCCGTCTTGATGCGAGGAAAGGGTTCTCTCATCTGGTTCAGGCCTGGGCCCAGGTCGTCAAGCGCCTGCCGGATAGCAAACTGTTCGTAATCGGAGACGGCCCGGAAAGACAAGCCTCCGAGAAGTTCCTGATCGATGCAGGAATCAGAGACACGGTCAGCTTTCTCGGTCGTGTGGACACCCAGGAGCTCGTGCGGCGCTACAGCGAAGCCCAGTGCGTGGCGGTTCCGTCGGTCTTTGAGGGCTTTGGGCTTGCAGCGCTTGAGGCTCTGGCCTGCGGCACCCGCGTCGTCGCCAGAAACGTGGAGGGCCTCCGCGATGTGGTGACCGGCCAGGGGCTCGGCTCGCTGGTGGCTGCGGACGACATCGCGGCATTTGCCGACGCGATCATCGAGGAGTTCGAGCGCCCTTCGCTGGTCGATTCCGATACCAGAGCGCAGCTCGTTGAGCAATACGCTTGGCCAATTGTTGTACGCCGATACGTGGAACTGTACGAAGCCACCCTCCGGACGGCCGCCTTAAGAAAGTCGATAGCCAGCTAGGGGATTCCGCCATGCTGGTAAGGGGTTGAACCTATAGAAGAACCGCTTTTCGCGGCCGAACATAGTGAATAGACAGGAACCCCTGGCCCGGATGGCCGATGCCCAAGAGAAGGAGTCTAGATCCCTATGTCAAAACAAACGAAGCAATTGGCGCCGAAGCGCGCCTTCATTACCGGCATCAGTGGCTTTGTTGGCAGTCACATGGCAGAACTGCTGCTCGCCAAAGGACTTGAGGTTCACGGCCTCAGGCCTTTTCGCTCCGCAACCGAGAACATCGAGCACATCACAGACCAGTTGCACCTGCATGAAGGAGACCTGATGGACTCGCACTCCCTGGGTCGCATTATGAAACTGGTGCAACCTGACTACATCTTCCACCTCGGCGCCCAGTCGTTTGTCCCGTTTTCGTGGGCGTCACCTTCTGCGACCATGGAAGTCAACCTGGTCGGCTCCGTTCACCTCTTCGAGGCCGTGAGACAAGCCGGCTGCGATCCGGTTATCCAGATCGCCTGTTCGTCCGAGGAGTACGGTCTCGTCGACCGCGATCAGCTTCCAATCACCGAAGAGACGCCGCTGAGGCCGCTCTCGCCGTACGCAGTCTCCAAAGTGGCGATGGACTTCCTTGGTTACCAGTATTTCAAGAGCTACGGCCTTCGTATCATCCGAACGAGAGCGTTCAACCACGAAGGACCGCGCCGTGGCGAAGCCTTCGTCACTTCCAACTTCGCTAAGCAAGTAGCCGAAATCGAAGCTGGAATCCGGCCTCCAGTCCTTCAGGTCGGGAACCTGAGCGCAGAACGCGACTACACAGACGTGCGCGACGTCGTCCGTGCCTACTGGGCCGCCGTCGAGTACGCGACGCCAGGCGAGGTCTATAACATCTGCACTGGTAAGGCCTATCGAATCTCGTCACTCGTGGACATGCTTGTCGCGATGGCTCGCGTCAAAGTCAAGATCGAGGTCGACCCGAACCGTCTACGTCCATCCGACGTGCCTGTGTTGCTCGGCGACTGCTCGAAATTCCACGCCGCAACCGGGTGGATGCCCCTGATCCCCTTTGAGCAGACCATGGCTGACTTGCTCGACTATTGGCGAGAACGCGTGGCGGTGCCAATCGCAAAGAAGCAAAGGCTGGCGGCCTGAGACCTTCAAATGAGGTCCAGCCCTACCGATAAAGGCCTGGAGAGCAGAGCGCACCTCATCTACTGAATGAGGCCGCGCCGACCGCCCTACCAGGACGAGGCAATCGACGGCGTCCTGAAAAGAATCGATGGGAGAGTCACGACCATGGCTCGAGCTGCGGAAAACCACCAGCATGCTGACATGCCCGCCTTAGACACCGCACCGCATGGAGTGCGAATCGGCAAGCCGTGGGGCTGGGAGTTGCACTGGACGCGCACCAACTTGCCCTACGTAGGCAAGACCATCCACATCAACGCGGGTTGCCGCTTGTCACTGCAGGTTCATGATGCAAAGTGCGAAAGCTGGCTGCTCATCCACGGCAAAGCCAAGGTCATCTGGGAGGACGCTCGCGGCGAACTCGAAACGGTCCTCTTACAGCCCGGCCTTGGCTATACCTGCACGTCCGGCCAGCGCCATCGTCTCGTGGGAGTGACCGACTGCGACGTAATCGAGGTCTCAACGCCCGAGCGCGGCACCACCTGGCGCTTGGAGGACGACTTCGGCCGGCCTAACGAGACCGAGGACGTACGGGCCAGAGAACGGTCTGCTTCCAAACTGGCTGCCTAGAAGCTCAAGGCACTCTGGAAGACACAACTAAGGAGGCGTCCTCACGGACGCCTCCTTAGTTCTTGCCCCGCTCCGGCTACTGGATCGTCACAGTCGCCCGCTCAACGCTGGCGCCCTGGTTGCTGAACCAGGCCACGCCCTCACGCACCAGGTCATACACCAGGCAATAAACCCCCGGCGTAGACGGCGCCAGGACGGAGATCGTGAGGTCCGTCACTGTCTCACTCTGGCTCACGTCAGACGGCAGGCTGGCGCGTTGGCCATCCCAGACTGCGCTGCTGGTCCCGTTACACGCGCCGGCCCTCCAGTGGTAGGAGAGATGTACCGGATTTGCACCACCTGACTCCCAGGTCAGGCTACCTGTGTTTGTGAAGGTTATGTCCACATCAGTAGCGGTACCTGCGCCCATCGTCGACGGTGTAGTGTCGCTGCCGAAGCTGACACCGTAAACCGGCGTGCCGACGTTCACGTCTACGCGGCGTACGTTTGCTCCCTGATTGCTGAACCAGGTAACGCCCTCGCGCACCACGTCATAGACCAGGCAGTAGGAGCCGGGCGTGGACGGTGCCGTCACATTTATGCTCAGCGAACTCACCGTGCCACCGGGAGAGATGTTCGAAGGCAGGTTAGACCGAGGTCCGTCCCAGACCACGTAACTTGTCCCGGGGCAGCTGCCGCTCCGCCAGTGATGTGAGAGTCGCACGGCGTTGGGAGGCGCTGCCTGCCAGAGCAAGCTTCCCGTATTCGTGAAACTGACAGACGCGGCCGTGATCGCTCCGGCTCCCATGTTTGCCGGAGTCGTGTGTGAGCCCCAATTGACCCCGTAGACCGGCGCCTGAACACTCACCTGGACCTGTCGGGTGCTGGCGCCCTGGTTGCTGAACCAGGTCACGCCTTCGCGCACCAGGTCATAGACCAGGCAGTAAGTGCCACTCACTGAAGGTGCAACCACACCTATCGTCAGGTTTGCTGTCTGGCCTGTAGCCACGTTGCTTGACAGCGTTGCTCTGGGTCCGTCCCAGACCACATAGCTGCCTCCCGGACAGGCGCCGCTGCGCCAGTGGTACGAGAGACGGACAGGATTGCTCCCCGCCGCCGGCCACGTCAGGCTGCCCGTGTTCGTGAAGCTCACCGGCACCGCCGTCGTTCCGAACGTCGGCATGCTAGCGGGCGTACCGTGAGAATCCCAGTTCACCCCGTAAACCGGCACAGCCGCCGTGGAGTTTGTCCACCCGGAGTCTCCCCCAACCCCCAGCGCCCTCACCTGGTAGCAGTACGTCCCCGCCGGCAACCCTGCGCCGAAGTTGTTATCGACGAAGCTCGTCGCGCTGGAGGGCACCGTGCCGGCCGGCGTCCAGCCGCCGCTGCAGGCGCTGTTGCCGCGCTCGATGTCGTAAGCCAGCTTGGAACCAGAGGACGCCGTCCAGCTGAGGCTGTTGGAGCCAGAACCCGGCGTAAGGGTCACGCCCGAAGGCGCCCCGGGCGCCACGCCGCTGAGCGGGTAAATCGCCGCGGCGCCGTTGCTGTCATCCGTAAGAATTGTCTTGCGCTGGCCCGACTGCACTGCGGGGCACATGAGAGGCGTGCTAGCAAGGCCGTTGCAGGTTGAGCCGCAGCTGGGGCTGTAGTTGGGAGCGACGGGATCGGTTGAGCACGTGTGGCCGAGGCTGAGCCCATGACCTAGCTCGTGCTCCATGACGGAACGCAGGCTGTACGAGCTGGCGGAGATGCTGTTATCCCAGTCCCAGCTGAAGTTCGCGCTGTCGATCACGGTATCCGAGTCGACGCGAGAACTGCCTGACCACGCGCACTGGTTTATTCCCAACACGCCGACGGTGCCTATGTCACCCCAAGAGACCGTGTTGAGCCCATCGACCACCAGTCCCGTGCGCGGCGGCGTCGTTGTGCCAGCATAGGAGAAGGCAGGATAGGAGGCGCTTAGGGCCTGCCAGGCGTGCCAGGACTCGTAGCTGAGCTGGGCAAAGCTCATACCAGAAGGCGGGGTTGTACTGCTGTGCGAGCCGCCTGGGATGGCTGGATTGACCTCGAACGGCACGGGCAGATCAGCCGTCGGCCAGCCAGGGCATGAGACATAGAAGGCCGATACGACGACTGCCTCGTCCTCGTTTACGGGGATCGTCACCGCCTTGTTCAGGGCCTGGCCCAGTTCGTCTTCGAGGTCCTTGATTGCGACGCTCGGCCGCTCCACGGGCTGATGAGCCTGCGTACCCGCCAACGAGTACTTCGACTGCCAGAGGCTCAGCAGCTTGGGGTTGCTCGCACCGTCGAGCAAAAGCAGCACACGCTCACCGGCCAGGAAGTTGGGCACTCCACCCACCGCAACGTGGTCGCTTCCCACGCTGCCGCCGGGTAGCGTCATCTTGAGGTTCGCAGGGCCAGATCCTTTGATGTACTTCTCAATCTTCAGACTCACGGTGGTCTCGATGCTCGTACCAGTCTTCGCAGAACGGACATCGGTCACGCCGGCGACCACGATCGCGCCCGCATTCTTGGCCTGTTTCTCCAACGGCTGATCGATCATGAAGGCGCCGTCATAGGCCGCGGGCGCGACCACGGCAACGCGTTCCTGCCTGTCCGCCGCCGCCACGCCGCACAGCAGCGCCGCCATGACAATGACCAATAGAAGCCGGTTAGGCATGTTCACTCCCCACCTCAGTGCGAATCTCTTCTCCTTAATAGTCGGCCGCTAAAGCCAGCGCATTTACTCACCAGGAGGCCCGCTGTCGGCTAACCCTCGTCTCCCAACCTCAGTCCGGCTCGAAATTCCGCTTCGACGGGGTGCTGTCCGCCGGAACCGCCGGCGACATGCTTCTCGTCGGTTCGCCAGAAAATATCTTCCGCGACCGATAACTAAACCACCCCTGGCTGCGTTGTCATAACTGATGTCTGAGCGCAAAATGCGCCAGGCGGGGATCACGGGAAGAGCGCTTTGACGCTGGACGCCAGGCTGCCACGGTTCGTCCTCCAACCATCGCTTCTGCGGCGACTCGCTAGCCTGTGGCCCGGAAGTAAGTGCTCCCGGCGTGAGCAGCGCAAGCAGCACTCCCGGCGCCGCTTCCTCGACCTCACTACAGCCTCGAACTACCTGCCCGGCCTCGATGGCCTGCGTGCCATCGCCGTGCTCGCCGTGCTGCTTTATCACGCGCGCCCGTCCTGGCTGCCAGGCGGCTTCCTCGGCGTTGAGGTCTTCTTCGTTATCAGCGGATTCATCATCACGCGCAGCCTGCTGCAGGAATGGCAGGACACCGGCCGCATCATGCTGCGGGCCTTCTGGCTGAGACGCGCGCGCCGCCTGCTGCCCGCGCTCTTCCTGCTGCTCGTCGCCGTCATGGCCTACGCGACCTTTTTCGAGCCAGAAGCCGTGGCCCGGCTGCGCAGCGAAGTCCTTGCCGCGCTGGCCTACGTCACCAACTGGCACCTCGTCTTCGCCAGCCAGTCGTACTTCGATTCCTTCTCAAAGCCCTCGCTGCTGCGCCACCTCTGGTCCCTGGCTGTCGAGGAACAGTTCTACGTGG